>JAYUYY010000376.1:0-2238 GCA_043752225.1 Sandaracinaceae bacterium
AAAAATCCTCGCAATACAGGAAGTATTGCTGCGGTTTTTCCTGCGGGCGCGCTCGCTCCTGAACACTTCTGAACGGGAACGAGCTTTTGCCGTTGGGTAGGCAGCGCGGCTGCTGCGCAGCGCGCATCAGGCAGCGCGGCTGCTGCGCAGCGCTCATCGGGCAGGCGGCTGCTGCGTCGCGCGCATCAAGCAGGCGGCTGCTGCGCAGCGCGCTCGATCAGGCTCAGGCGGCGACGGCCTTCTTGCGGGCTTTCACGGCGCCGCGGACGGTGACGATGGTGTTGCGCGAGCCGGGGACGCCGCCCTCGATCAACAACACTTGCTCGTCTTCCATCACCTTCACGACCGGCAGGTTCTGGATCGTGACCTGCTCGTTGCCGTACTGGCCGGGCATCTTGAGGTTCGCGAGCGTGCGACCGGGCGTCATGTTCGTGCCGATCGCGCCGCCGTGACGCTGGTACTCGTGCGTACCGTGGGTCGCGCTGGCGGAGCCGTGGAAGTTCCAACGGACCATGACGCCGGTGAAACCGCGGCCGCGGGTCTTCGCGGTGACGTCGACCTTCTGGCCGACCTCGAAGCAATCCGACGGCTTGATCAGCTGACCGAGCTCGAACTTGTTGACCAGGTCGACCGGCAGGCGCAGCTCGCGGATTTCCGCGGTGGGCTTCTGCTTGAGCTTCTCGAAGAAGCCTTTCTCGGCCTTGGTCATGCGCTTCTCGGTGCGTTCACCGAAGCCGAGGATCAACGCGGAGTAGCCGTCGATCTCCTTGGTGCGCTTACCGAGCACGCGGCACGGCCCCACCTGAATCGCGGTCACGCGAGTGACGCTGCCGTCTTCGTTAAAGACCTGCGTGTTGCCGAGCTTCTTACCGATCAAGCCGAGGTTCTGATTCATGACGGGTCCGAGGGGTGCTGCGCAGTCGTGTCGAGCTGTCGAGCGTTGACCAGCTTCGCGTGGCGCTACGAGGTCCGGGGGAGAAAAGGGCGCAAAGGATACGTCTGAAGCTCGTCCCGTCAAGCGGGGGGAGTTTTCTTCGACAATTCAGTCAGGGCGGCCATGGCCGCCGGGCTCTCGGGGGCGACCGAGACCAGGGCCTCGAACCACAGCTCCCGATCCGCGGCCGGTATGCGTTTTCCCAGCCGGGCGAGGTCTTCTCCGAGCTCCGGCGCGCGCAAATCGATCGCGATTTGGAGCGCGAGCACGCGCGGCGTGCGCCGATAACCATGGAGCGCGGCGCGCAAGGCGGCGATCCCGCGCGGGTCGGAGAGCCGCGCCAGCGCCCTCGCGGCGGCCAAACGGTCGAGCGACGAGCCCAGCACCCAGCGCGCCATCGCGGCGACGCGTTCAGTGTGAGCGGTGAGCTTGAGGGCGCCGATCGCTTCGAGCGCTTCGTGGCGCAGGGCGACGTCGTCGAGCGCGCGGCCGATCGCGTCGCCGCCGGCGTCATCGCCGAGCTTGGCGAGCGCGAGCGCGGCCTCACTGCGCACGCGCAGCGCCGAATCCTCGAGCGCCGCGCGCAGGGGAGCGGATGCCTGGGCCGGTGAAAATTCTCCGAGCGCACGCGCGGCTTGACCACGCACTTCGACATCCGCGTCGCGCAGCAGCTTGCTGACCTTCGCGAGCTCCGGAGCTGCCGCGGTCTCGACGTAGCCCGCAAGCGCTTGGAAGCGCACCTCCGGGTGTGGGCTCTCGAGCCCGCGCTCGAGCGCTCGCTGGATCGCCTGATGTCGCGGGTGATCGCGCACCGCGCCGATTTCGCCGAGCGCGACCGCGGCCTGCTCGCGCACGCGGCCGTCCGAGTCTTCGAGGCGATCGATGAGCGCACGGCTGGCTTTCGTGCTCGCGTCCGCTTGGGCGCTGCGCTCGCCCGACGAGTGCTCGGCGTGCGCGTCGGCTTGCAGCTCGATCCGGCCGAGCGCGCGCACCGCCGCGCTGCGCACGGTCGGATCTTTGTCGGCGCTCAGCGTGCACAGCCCGGCGCTCGCGGCCTCGAATTGCTCGAGCTCGGCTTGCGCGAGGCGCTCTGCCGCTGCGATGCGCGCGTCGCGCGCCTTTGCGGTTACGTCGCGAAGGGCAGCTTCGAACGTCGGCGGCAGCGGCGGGAGCAGCATTACGGCAATCCGAGCAAGAAGCCGTCGAGCGCGATCTGAGCGTTCGCGTTGCGCATCAGATCGTCGAAGAGCTTGCTGATCGCGGAGACGCGCGCCGCGGCTGCGCCGGCGGCAAGCTGCTGCGCC
>JAYUYY010000377.1:0-5934 GCA_043752225.1 Sandaracinaceae bacterium
TCGATCTGTGCGCGCTCGTCGGGGAAGATCGCGACGGCTTTGCCGATGCCGACGGGTGTCCTGAACGCGACGACGACGCCGATGGCTTGCTCGATACGATCGATGAGTGCCCGCGCGTGAGCGAGGACAGCGACGGCTACCAAGATGAAGACGGCTGCGCCGAGGCCGACAACGACAGCGATACGCTCGCGGACTCGGTCGATGCGTGCAGCATGGATCCCGAGGATCGCGATGGCTTCGAGGACGACGACGGCTGTCCCGAGCCTGGCCCGAAGCCGATCACCGTGTCGGTCGAAGAAGGCAGGATGCTGGTCTCGGAGCGCATTTACTTCGAGCACGATCGCGAATCGGTGCGCGCGGTGAGCTTCCCCGCGCTCGACCGCGTCGCCTTGGCGATCAGCGCGTTGCCCAAGGGCCAAGTCGTGCGCGTCGAGGGGCACACCGATAGCACTGGCAACACGGCCTACGATCTCGATATCTCGTACCGCCGCGCGCGCGCGGTGGTTGAGTATTTGCGCAAGCACGGCGTGCCCGAAGAGCGCCTCACGTATCGCGGCTACGGCGCCACCCAGCCGATCGCGCCGGGCGAAACCGCCGACGTGCGCGCGCTAAACCGCCGCGTCGAGCTGGTGCTCGAAAAGTAGGTTTTATCCATGCTCGAGCTCGGCGAGCGCGCGTAGCAACGCTTCACCGCGCATGGGTTTTTGCAGCACCGGGCCGCGATGCAGCTGCAGCGTGGCAGCGTGGCGTTGTTCGGCGTCGAACGACGTGACCAACGCGACGCGCTGCGCGAGCGCCGGCCGCTTGAGCCTGAGCCATGCGACGAGCGCGTGTGCACCGAGGCCGGGAAGGTCGAGCTCGATCACGATCGCGTCGGGCTGCGAGCCGGCTTCGATCAGCTCCATCGCTTCGCGCTCGTCCCGGGCAACGATCAAGCGATGCGCTGCGCCGAGCACGCGCGCGTACGCGCGGAGCATCTGCGGATCCGAATCGACCACGAGCACCGTCTGCGCGTGGATCGGCTCGCGCCCAACATCTTGCTCGCCCGAGCGATGCGCTTCGGTCAGCGTGTCCGCCCGCGCAAGCGGTAACGTGCAAAAGAAGGTGGCGCCTTCGCCGTAGACTGACTCGACCGCGAGATCGCCGCCGAGGTTGCGCACGATCGAGCGCGAGATCGAGAGCCCGAGCCCGGTGCCCAGCTCTTTGCGCTTGGTGCTGAAGAACGGATCGAAGATGCGCTCCACCGCTTCTTGGGGAATGCCCGGGCCCGTGTCCGAGATCGCGATCAGGAGGAAGTCGTCATCGGTGCGCACGCTGATCCGAATCGCGTGGGAAGCGGGTGGCGCTTCCGCGATCGCATGCACCGCGTTGCTGAGCAGATTGGTGAAGACCTGCGCGAGCCGATTGCGCGGAGCCGCGATCGCGGGCAAGCCGCGCGCGTAGTCGCGCTCGAGCACGCCGTGCAGCGCGATGTCGCGTTTGAGCAAGCGCGCGACACGATCGAGCAGCTCCGGGACGTCGACGGCGTCGATCGCTTCTTGATCGTCTTCCTGCGCGAACGTACGCAGGTCGCGCACGATCGAAGCGATGCCTTGCGCGGCCGAGCTCACGTCATCGAGCAGCGCCGGTACGTCGCGGCCCGCGCGCAGACCTTTCAGCTGCTCGACGACCTTCGCGCTGGGCGCAACGCCTTGCGCGAGCGCATCGGCGACCTCGAGCGCCGCGTCGACCGCGGGCACGAGCTTATTGCGCAGCACGAACAGCGACAGCAGCACCGAGGACAGCGGGTTGTTGATCTCGTGGCTGATGCCCGCGACCAACGTGCCGAGCGCGGTCAGTTTCGCGGCGTGTAGAAACGAGATCTGCAGGCGCTGCCGATCCGCGCGCAGCTTGCCGCGGACCTCGACGCGATCGATGAACGCGATCAAGTGGCTCGCGATCCAGGTCTGCGCAGCGGCGCGTGGGAACACCATCACGGCCGCTTCGTCCGCGCCGCCTGCGAGCGCGGCGAGCACGGCCGGCTCGTCGTCGGCGACGAACCCGATCAGCGAATCCGGATTCAGCTCGCGCGCCGCGGCGACCGCGCTTTGCGCGTCGGCGGGCTTCACGACGCCGCCCTCGATCGAGATCCGTTCGAGTCGGAGCCCTCGGCCCCGAGCTGCTGGCAGCGACTCCGCTGCGCGTGCCAGCGCGTCGAGCGTCTCGGCGTTACTGCCCAAGATCACGAGCGACATCGCCTGCGATCATGCCCGCGACAGCGCTGCAAACAAGCCCTACCAGCGAAAGACGTGTTTGCCGGAGAAGCGATCCTCGAGCACGCACTCGATGCGCACCGGCACGTCGATCATCTCGAACGTGCCGCGGGCTGCGCCCAACAGGTAATGGTCGAGGTACAGGTATTCCTCGACCATCGACATCACGGCGCTGCGCTCTTCGGGGAAGCTCAGCTCCCAGCGCGCAGGTTTCGCGCTCTGGCGGCGTCCGGCGATCGCTTGCTTCAGGACCTTGCGCGGCTCCTTCGAGAGCAGCCTCAGCATCAGCCGCCCGAGCACGCCTTCCGAGAACGCGCGCGCGTTGCGGCGACCGATCTCGAACATGCCTTCATGAACGCGCTCCGGGCCGAGCAAGAACCCGGCGCCGATCACCAAGCGCTCGATAAAGTCGTGCATGGAGTACCAGCCGAGCGCGCTGAAGCGCTCCGGAAAGAGCGCGCGATAGGCGTCCGCGCGCCCCGCCTCGGCCAGCACGTTCTCGATGCTGCGGAAGTACAGCCCTCGACATAGCGCCGACGGCGGCAACACCAGCAATCGATCCTGCACATCGCAATGCTTGGCTATTTCTGCGAGCGCGTTCTCACGACCGTCCACTACTCGGGATCCTCGACCTTCCAACCGGCGTCTTCGCGCACGAGCTGCACGCGCATTTGATCGCCGTAAGTGAGGGTCGCGCGGTTGCCGGCGACTTCGATCGGGCTGTCGAGGTGCTCGCGCAGGTTGTGCACGAGGCGCTCGATGTCTTCGCGGCCGTCACCCGACCAGGCTTGCTCGAGGCGCTCGGCGGTGATGCCTTCTTTGTCGACCTCCGGGATCAACCGGATCACGACGTCGTACCGCTTGTTTTCGACCGCGCGCACGAACGAGCGCACCGCAGCGCGCGGCGTCGACTGGTCATAGAAGTCGACGAGCGGCGTGCTGAGCAGCCACTCGCCGCCTTCGCGCCGCAGCGTGACCTCGGCGTCGTCGTCGTAGCGCACGGTGGCTTCCTCGACCGTGCCTGGATGCACGTGGCCGAGCGCGCGGCTGAGTGCGGTGGCTTCTTGCGGGTTCTCGGTCAGGTGGCGCTTGAACTCCTTGAAGCTCACGCGCTTGCGGTACTCGCGCGACATGCGCGCGTAGGCCTCGTCGAAGTGGCCGGCGTTGAGCGCGCGCGAGAAATCGAGCACCGCGAGGTCGGGTGTTGGGGGCGGCGGCTTCGAGGTCGCACAGCCGAGCCCAGCCAGCAGCGCGACCAGCAGCAACACCGGCAGGCCACACACGAGCGCACACCCACGGCCGCGGACAAGCATGGCTGCAGCTTCTATTCGCTCGCGCGCCAGCACGTCAAACAGCGCGTACAAGGCGGCAAACGCGGGCTCGGCGACGGATCGCCTGCCGTGGACGAAAAGACTGTGGCTGCAGACCTCGGAGCACCGCGTTTTTAGCGCTGGATTCGATCCGGACTGCTTTTGGATCGGGCACCCCAAAGTCCAGAATTTCACAAAGTGAGTCGGTTGATACTATGCATCCGTGCATGGGTCCGAGCGCCGATACTCATAACCTCAATACACGCCTGCTGCGCTTCCGTTCGGAGCCCGCCTCCGAGGACGCGCTCGCGCTGGCCAGCGATCTCTTGCTCGCTGGTCGCTTCGGCGATGCGCGCAGCGTGGCGATCGACGCGCAAGCCGATGACGCACCCGATGGGCGCTTGCTGTGGATCGAAGGTCGCGCCTGGTATCTCGAGAAGGATTGGATGCGCGCGCAGGCCGCGTTGCTGCGCGCGGTGCAAACCGATCCGACTTTGGGCGATGCGTTCCGCTTGCTCGGCGAGGTGTTGCTCAAGCGCGGCGATCCCGAGCGTGCAGCGCGCGCGTTCACGCGGGCGGGCGCATTGCTGCCAAACGATGCCGAGGTCGGTCGTCTGCGCCAACGCGCCGAGCAGCTCGCGCGGCTCGCGCAACACGCCGAGGCGCAAGCCGCAGCGGCAGCTGTTGAGTCCGCGCCTCCACCCGCGCCTCCGTCCGCGCCAGCGCGAGCGGTTGCAGCATCTGCAGTCGCACCGGCGGTAGCACCGCCGCGCGCGCCAACACCTGCGCCGCCCGCTCCGGTCGCTCCGGTCGCTGCGCGACGCGAGTCCAGCGAGCGCTTCCGTCCAGTCGCGCCGACCTGGCCGACGCGTGCGGACTCGTCACCGGTCCAACCCGCGCCCGCGCCGCAACGCGAAGACGACACGACCGGTAACTTCACCCGCGACTTCACGCGTGAACCAGCCTTCGCCGACTTCTCCGACGGAGAGCTCGATGCTCCGCACGTGCCTTCGGTCGCGGGCAACGTTCGCGCACCGCTGCCGTCTCCGGCGCAAAGCGTCACGAGCAGCGCCGGCAAGCTCAGCTCGCCGGGCCTGCGTTCCTCGCCAGGCCTTCAAAGCTCAGCCGGCCTGCGCAGCTCACCCGGTCTCGCGAGCACGCCCGGCCTGCAGACGTCACCCGGCATGCAGACCTCGCCCGGCATGCACAGCTCGCCCGGCATGCACAGCTCGCCCGGTACGCGCAGCTCAGCTGGCATGCGCAGCGCACTTGGCTCGTACGCGGCGCCCGAGGTGGACGTCGACATGGACGACGAGGTGGAGCCGCGCAACGCGATCGATACGGCTCCCGGATTGGGCGCGCCGATCGGCGATTGGATGAGCTCGCAGTCGACCTCACCCGGCTTGTCGGAAGCGCCTTCGGCGGCGAGCAGCTCGCACGAAACCGAGCTGAGCTGGGACGAGCCCGAGTCGAGCGCGGATGAAGATGCGCTCGAGCCCGAGCCGCCGATCGGCTCCGCGCCGCTCGCGCCCAGCGACCTTCCGCTCGGCGACTCGATCGACGAGCAAGACGATCCCGAAGCGCTGCTCGCACAGCTGCGCGATCAAGGCGTGCTCGAGCTGTCCGCGGCCGACGGCCCCGAGCCGCGGCCGGTGTGGAGCGAAGCCGAGCGCAGCGGTCCGCGGCTCAAGCGATCGCTGACCGTGCTTTGGATCAGCACCCTCGTGCTGCTCGCAGGTGGCTACTTCGGCTTTCAAGAGTGGGTGAAGTATCGCCACACGCAGGCGGCGGAGCTGCTGGTGCAAGCGCGCGCCGCCGCTTGGGATGGCGATCAACAACAGCTCGTCGAGGGCGAGCGGTTACTGAGCATCGCGCGCGAAAAGTTTCCGCGCTCGACCGAGATCCCCGAGCGCGCGCTGATGCTGCACGCGCAGCGTTTGCTCGAGAACGGCAGCCGCGAGCTGAGCGCGCTGCGCGCTGCGACGGTGCGCGCCAAGCAGCTCGGCGCCGACAAGCTGCACGTGCAAACGGCGGAAGCGTTGCTCGCCGCGTTCGCGGGCGTCTCCGATGGCGCAAAGGCGCTGTCCGCCGCGGGCGATGCCGCGCAAGCGAAGGGCGATGCCGAGCTGCTCTATCTCGTCGGTCGCGCCGAGCAGCGCCTCGGCCTCACCGGCGCACAAACCCGGCTAGAGGCTGCAGCCGAGAAGGCACCGCAGCTGCTCGCGGCCTCGATCGCCTTGGCCGAAGCCGCGCAGCTCGAAGGTCGCAGCGCCGATGCGCTCGCGCTCGTCGAGCGCGTGCTCGGGCGCCGGCCCACGCACCTGCGCGCGGGCCTGTGGCGCGCGTACCTGAGCGCCGACGCGCAGGAGCCG
>JAYUYY010000378.1:0-5933 GCA_043752225.1 Sandaracinaceae bacterium
CACTATGGCCTCGGCGCGTATGCCGACGCACTGACCGCCTTTCAGGCCGCGATCGACGACTATCCGACGAGCCAATACGTGGACAACGCGTATTACTATCGAGCCCGGACTTATACGGATCAAAGTGACTGCGTCGCTGCACAAGCGGAGGTCAACGCGCTCCAAGCCGCCCAAGCGTCGAGTCCCGAGCTGACGCGCGCCCAATCGTACTTGACGGGCAACGGCTGCTGATTGCGAGCTCATACGCTTGTGCTGCGAGCGGCGCTGTCCATTGCGGTGATCTTCGGCTGTCTGCCGGCCCGCGCAAACGCGCAGGACGCAGACGCCGGGATCGCCGATGCCGAGATCGCCGATGCCGAGATCGCCGACCCGACCATTCCCGAGGCAGCGCCGCTCGAGGTCACTCGCGAGCCGCAGCTCGAGGACAAGAAGCTCGAGCGGAAGAAACTCAAGCACAAGAAACCCAAGCGCAAACGCAAGCTCCGCAAGCGCGACGGCTTCCACCTCCACACCGAGGCCGCCGTATCAGGTGGCGGGTTGCTCGGATATCGCGAGCGACCTGGCAGCCTCGGTGTGCTCGACCTCTTGGCTGAGGTCGAGCCGAGCTTGCGCCTGGATCATCTTTCCCTCGCGCTGCCCATCTCTTTTGCGCACCGACAGACCTTTCCCGCAGACCTGGTCGAGAACCGCGGCCGCGCGATGCTCGAAGCGGAATACCGCATCGCAAGGCCGGTCAGGCTTGGGGCTAATGCCGGTGTGACGATCCGCGATCGTCCGGGTTGGCCCGATCTCTATCAGCCATCGCCGGACGGCCTTCGACCCACTGATCGCTATTCATCGTGGACTCGCCGCATCGGCGGAAACCTCACGCTGCACCCCGCGGCCAAGCACTGGATCCGGTTCAAGTACGACTATCGAGTCGCAATTTTCACCCATGACCCTGCTTTCGAAGCGGTCGCACGACCCAATCATCTGACTCCTTTTGACTACGATCGTCACAAGGGCGAGCTCGACTATCACGTGCGCCTTGGCCGTGTCCGCCTGGGCGTTGGGGCGCAGGCCTATTGGAAGAGCTCGTTCTACGTGTTTGCGCGCGATGCTCACACCGGGTTCAGCCACGCAGGACCGGGCGGCCGACCTGCCAATCCTCTGCAAGAGGTCCGAGGACTTACACCCTTTGTCGAAGCGGACCTCGCGCTCATCCGCAAGCACCTCACACTGGAGCTCCGCTACGCGCACGAGCTCCGAGAGGACTCGTACCAGGGCTACTACAGCTGGAGCGGCCCCAACCCGCGCGTGGCGTTGCGTGTACAGCCAGTGCGTCGACTCGAGCTGACGGCTGCTGCGGAGCTCTGGATGCGCCGCTACGGCTCGGGAAGCTATGTGGCAGGGCTCGGTCATCCGGCGCTGGATGAGGGTGACCGTCGCAGAGATGATCGACTTGCGCTCGAGCTCGACGGCCTCCTTCGGCTGCATCCCAGCATCGCTCTGACGCTCGAGGCGAGCTACGTCCTGCGCGACACAAACTTCCCAGACTACGAGCCATTCGTCTTTCCCGCGTCGCAGGCTTACGCGATCGCCTGGGACTACACCAACGTTCGAATTGAAGCAGGCGTCACGGTACGAAAGAACTGGCTGTAGAGCGGCGCGCTCAGCCGTCGATCGCGCGCGCTAAGAGCACTTGCTCGGGTGAAACCGGTTGCAGACCTGCCGGTCGCCCGGCGATGGGCATACGCTCGAAGCCCATTCGCTCGAGGCCGGCTATCGATGCGGTGTTTCGCGGATCGACCCATGCGAACGCGCGCTGAGCTCCGCGTAGGGAGGCTTCATGCAAGCGCGCCGCGTGCAGCTCGCTCGAGAGGCCGCGACGCCGCAGCGAAGGCTTCACGAAGTCGCTGACGAACAGCGCGTGCTCGAAGGGTGCCTCGGCGCGCGCGCCGACGCCGAGGCAAAAGCCGACCGCGACGAGCTCCCCCGCGACAAAGCAGCCTACGCCGAAGCGTTCGGTCGACGCGATCAAGCTTGCGTCACGCGCGGCGGCGGTCTCGCTCGCCGCGGCCTCGCTATGCTCGCGCAGCAGCTCGTGCAACGCGTTCCGATCGGCGAGGCCAAGCACGCGCCGATCGGTCGCGCCAAACCGCCCACCCATTCGCGGCGGCAGATGCGCGCGCAATCGGCTCTCGGCGCGTTGCTGCCGTCCGCGCGCCCAGCGCAGACCGTCCCGCGCGGGCTGTGGCAAGACCGCGAGCAGCCCCGCGCGCAACCGTCGAAAGATGGGCCGCACGCCGCAACGCTACACCAACAGAGCTGCATCGTTCTTGCTCTGTACTTGCCCTGGCCACGGCTTTGAGCGAACACGGCGGCATGCCTTCGAGCCCAAGCCGCCGCCCGCCTTCGCTGATCGCCTCGGGGGTGACGCCTTCCGCGTTCGAGGAAGCGCCCAAGGACGCGTTTCTGTTCGAAGTCGCGTGGGAGGTCTGCAACCAAGTCGGCGGCATCTACCAAGTCGTGCGCTCGAAGGTGCCGCTGATGGTCGGCCGCTGGCACGATCGATATTGCTTGATCGGCCCGCACGTCGCAGGCAAGGCGCAGCTCGAGATCGAGGAGACGCCTGCGACCGGTTGGCTCGCGAGCGCGATCCAAGCCGTCGAGCGCGCCGGGCTTCCGGTGCGACATGGCCACTGGTTAATCGAAGGCCGCCCACGCGTGCTGTTGCTCGAGCATCAAAAGCTCGACGCGATGTTGCCCGAGCTGCGCGCGATCCTGCGTACGGGCCACGCGATCCCGGTGCCCGATCACGAGCCGCTGGTCGACGCCGCGATCACGTTCGGCGACGCGGTGCGCCGCATGTTGCAAGCCGTCCACGAAGAGCTCGACCGCGCGCGCTCGAAGCGTCCCGCTCCGCTGCGCGTGGTCGCGCAGTTCCACGAGTGGCAAGGCGCGCTCGCGCTGCCGGTGCTGCGCCGCGCCAAGTTGCCGATCGCGACCGTGTTCACGACCCACGCGACTCAGCTCGGCCGCTACGTCGCCTCGAGCGAAGACGACTTCTACGAGCGCTTGCCCGAGATCGAGCCCGAGTCGACCGCCGCACACTACAACGTGCTCGCCCAGCACCGGATCGAGCGCGCCTGCGCGAACGACGCGCACGTGTTCACCACCGTCTCGCCAATCACGGCCGAAGAATGCACGGCCTTGCTCGGCCGCACGCCGGACGTGATTACGCCCAACGGCCTGAACATCTCGCGCTTCAACATCGGGCACGACTTCCAGACCTTTCACGCGCACTTCAAAGAGCGTCTGCACAACTTCTCGATGGGGTATTTCTTCCCCAACCAGAGCTTCGACCTCGACCACACGCTCTACATGTTCTCGAGCGGCCGCTTCGAGCCGCATAACAAAGGCTTCGACCTGTGCCTCGATGCGCTCGCGCAGCTCAACGCGCAGCTCAAGGCGGTGCGGCTCGGCATCACGGTGGTGTTCTTCATCATCACCGCGCGGCCGACGCGCTCGCTGCATCCGCTCGTGCTCGAAAAGCGCGGCGTGCTCAACGAGCTGACGGAGGTCTGCGACAAGATCGTAGGCCGCGTCGGCGAAGAGCTCGCGCGCCGTGCGGCCGCGGGCGAGCGCCTGCGCCTCGATGACTTAATCGAGGAGTATTGGCACCTGCGCTACCGCCGCACGCAATCGGCGTTTCGCATGGAAGCGCTGCCGCCGATCGTGACTCACATCCTCGAAGACGATCAGAACGATCCGGTGCTGCTGCAGCTGCGCAACCTGCAGCTCTTCAATCGCCCCGAAGATCCGGTGAAGATCGTCTACCACCCCGAGTTCATCACCACCGTCAATCCGCTCTGGGGCATCGAGTACGAACAGTTCGTGCGCGGCTGTCACCTCGGCCTCTTTCCGAGCGCATACGAGCCGTGGGGCTACACGCCGCTCGAGTGCATGGCGCTCGGCACGCCCGCGATCTCGAGCGACCTCGCCGGCTTCGGCCGCTACGTCGAGGAGACCCTGCCCGATCACGAGCAGTGGGGCGTCTCGGTACTCAAGCGCCGCGGCCGATCGTATGGCGATGCCACGAGCGACCTCGCAACGCGGCTCTTCGCATACTGCTCGCTCACGCGTCGCGAGCGCATCGAGCTGCGCAATCAAGTCGAGCGCCGCTCGTGGGAGCTCGACTGGTCCAAGCTCGGCGACGCCTATCACACCGCCCACGACCTCGCCCTCGAGCGAAAATAGGGAGTCGCTCCCGTTCGCCTACGCGCGCGCCCGTACGTAGTCATTCGCGCCGAAGCGCTCACCTGGTGCGCGAGTGCTTTGCGCTACTCGGTCTTTTGCACGCACGCGGTCGCACGAGATCATGTAGCTTTCTGAAGTCGCATGCTTTCGCAGGTTTTACGCAGCGGATTGCGCCACAAGCTGCAATCGAGTCAGGTGCTCGTGCTGGCGAGGTCGCTCGCGGTCGAGGATTTCTGCGCGCGCGAAGACGGTAAAGCCGTCTTGCTGGTGCGCCTGAACGCCGACGACAGCGAGCTCGCCACGGGCCTGGTGCAGCGATACGGCGCGGACAACGCGAGCTCGGCTGCGGTCGGCGTGCTCGAGTTCAAGACCGCGATGGCCGACTTGAACGACTTCCGAACGCTGTCGTCGCCGCGCGATGACGCGCCGCACTTCGATCTCGAGGCGCTGGCGCGCTGGATCAGCGTCGCGCCGTGCTTTCCGCTCTCGATCGCCAAGAGCTCGACCGCTTTTGCCGAGCGCATCTCGGTCGGCCGCGCGATCAACAAAGACATCGTGCTGCGCTCGAAGAACGTGTCGAAGTCGCACGCCTGGTTCGAACGCAACGCCGCAGGCCAGCTCTGCATCGCCGACGCGGGCAGCCGCAACGGGACGACCGTGAGCGGACAGGTGCTCGAGCCGCGGGCGCTCAAGCCGATCCCCGACGGCGTCGACATCCGCATCGGCAAGCTCGAGGTCACGGTCTGCTCCGGCGAGCTCTTCTCGCACCTAGCGCAAGTATTCTGAATCGTTGAGCTAAGAGCCGGCGAGCCGGAGCGAGATAGCGTCTGCGTTCGCTCTTTTCATAAACAAACCGCGTTGACGGTTTGCAGGTCGCAGGCTAGACCCGCTCGCGATGGAGACAGGGGCCGAACCGATCGCGACCGCGCGTCGCACCCAGCAGCAACGCCGCGATGCGACGCGCAAGCGGCTCTTGGATGCGACGGTCGAGAGCCTGATCGAGTGCGGTTATCACGGCGCGACGACTCTCGAGATCGAGCGCCGCTCCGGTGCTTCGCGCGGTGCGCGCATCCACCACTTTCCGACCAAGGCCTCGCTGCTCGCGGCCGCTGTCGATCATCTCTACGACCAGGTCAGCAACTCGTACGAAGCAGCGTTTGGCCTGCCGACACCCGGAGTCAGCGACGCGCAACGCGTCCGCTCGGGGCTGCGCGCGCTGTGGGCGATCTTTCGCATGCCCGACTACTGCGCGGTCGTCGAGCTCACGGTCGCAGCGCGCACCGACGCTGAGCTGCGCGCGTGTCTGCACGAGGTTTCGCTGCGCCATCGCGGGCTCGCGCTCCAAGCCGCATCGCGCCAGTTTGCGCTGCCGCTCGCGCTCGCGTTTCCGTTGATCGAAGCGATTCATGCCGCGCTGATGGGCCGGCTCTTGCACCGCAACGTCGAGATCGATGACGCGGCCGATAGCGCCGTGCTCGGTCTGCTCGAAGAGATGATCATCTCGCGCTTACCCGAAACTCCTTCCGATCCTTCAGCTCCCGCGATCTAGCTCGTTCACCGCGATCCGTTCACCACAGGAGTGACTCCATGACGATCAAGTACGTTCCCTCGCCCCCGACGGCGGTCACCTTCACTCCAGATGACGATGACATCGCCGCATCGCTAACCCCCGCGGATGTCGAGCACATCGCGGA
>JAYUYY010000379.1:0-2232 GCA_043752225.1 Sandaracinaceae bacterium
GCTCGATCTCCGCGCGCGTGCGGTCGTCGCTGAAGCGCACCGTGGCGTCGACCTTGGCAAAGACGTAGCCCTGCTCTTGATAGGTATCGAGGATGCGGCGGCGCGCTTGCTCGAGGCGCAGATAGCTGAACGGCTCACCGCGCTGCAGCGCGGCCGCGATGATCACGCGGCGCGGCGAGACCTCTTCGGCGCCAGTCAGGCTGACCGCGTGCAAGAACGTGCGCGGACCTTCCACCACCGGCACGAGCACGATCGCTTTCGCTTTGCCGGTGCGCTGCAGGATCGCCGGGCCCACCTGCGCAGAGAGAAACCCATCACCGTGGTACAGCTCGGTGACGTGGTGCAGCGCCTTCTCATAGATTGGCGCGTAGTAGACCTGATCGGGATCGGCGAGCGGAGGCGCTGCGACCGCGCGGCGGCGATAGCTCGGCTCACCGTAGGCGATTTGATCCGCGACCTCGGAGTCGATCGGTGCAGCAAACGGTGAGCCCGGAAGCTCTTCGTCGAGGTACGAGGCGACCTGATCGCGCAGCAGCTCGCGATCGAAGTGGGCGGCGCCGGAGAAGCTCACCGCGATCACCTGCACCTGCGCGACGGGCTCGATGCGCACCCACAGCTCTGCGCTGCCGGGCTTCTTACCCTTGGTGCGCTGCACGCTGACCTGCGCGTCGAGGAAGCCGCGCTGCGCGTAGAAGTCGAGCACGCGTTCGCGCAGCGTGTGCTTGAGGTGGATCTGCGTCAGCGGCTCTTTGGACAGCTCGAGCACCTCGCTGATGTCGCTCGCCGGGTACGGGCTCGAGCCGACGATGCGCAGCGCGTAGCGCGGCCCGAGCCGGCTCGGGATCACGACGCGCGCGGCGCTGCCTTCGACCGTGACCAGCGGATCTTCGAGCTTGGCCTCGAGATAGCCGTGCTCGCGCAGGTACACCTCGAGCGCGCGCACGTCGGTCTCGAGCTGCTTGCGATCGAGCACGTCGCCGTCGCCGGTCGACATCGTGGTCAGCGCGCGCTCGGGATCGGGCGGGGCCTGACCTGCGAAGCGCACGCCGCGGATCAGCGTCGGCGGGCCCTCTTCGATCTCGACCATGAGCACCTTGCTCGAGGGGTCGTCCGTATCGCGCAAGGTGACTTCGGCGTGCGCGCTCAAGTAGCCGCGCTGCGCGTAGAGCTGCGTCACCGCGCGCGCCAAGTTGGGCAAGCTCTCGAGCGCGACCTCCGAGCCGGCGGAGACCTGGAGCGCGTCGCGGATCGCGGTCTCGGGCACGCTCGCCGCGCCCATCACCTGCAGCCGATGCAGCACGATCCGCGGCACCAGGCGAACCACCAAGCGCACGCCGTGTGGCAGCCGCAACCCCTCGATCTGCACATCGGTAAAGCGACCGCTCGCGAGCAAGCGCTCGACCGCCGCGCGCACCACCGCGCGATCGACCGGCGTGCCGAGCGCGATGCCGACCTCGCGGATCGAAGCCACCGCCGCCGTCTCGCCCGCGATCTCGATCTCGACGACCGGCTCCCCCAGCAACTCCGACGGAATCTCCGCACGCGCGATCGAAACACTCACGCCAATCAAACAAAATCCCAGACACACGACCTCCGCGAGCGTCCAGGAGCGCTTGAGAGCGAGCGCGCCCGGAGAGGCGGACCGAGGAATACTCATGTATTTCGAGCGTCCGCCGCGAGGACGTAAGCCGCTCTCAAGCGCTCCTGGACGCTCGCGCGCGCTAGTCGAACTCGAGACGCCATTTAAGGTCGACGCCCACGTCGCCGATTTGCGAAGCGCTCGTGGCATTTTGGTTGTTGTACACCGCTTCAACTGCGGTCTGGTCGGTGAGTTGCAGCTGAACGCCGGTGCTGAAGTCGCGCGACTCCGCGATGCCGGTCGAGGCGTTTAGCCGAAGATTGCGGGCGATGCGCTTGCCGACGAACAGCTGCGGCTCGGTGCGGTTGCTCTGCTCGGAGTACGCGCTCGCGATGTGGAAGTCGTCGATCTGGGGCAAGGCGCGCTGCACCTCACGCTCGACGCCAGTCACGGTAGCGAGCGCTTCGAGCGCTGCGGTGCTGGTCAGATCGCCGGTCTCGAGCTGCGCGAGCTCAGAGTGCGTCATGCCGAGCGTGAGCAAGAGCGCGATGTCGTCTTCGGTCAGATACGGATCGCTCGACAGCTCGAAGCGGAACTCGTCGCGCCGGCCGAAGGCGTGGATCTGGATCTGCCAGCTGGTCTGATCGGTCGTG
>JAYUYY010000380.1:0-2229 GCA_043752225.1 Sandaracinaceae bacterium
CGACGTCGCTCTCGCTGCCGACTGAGGAGCGCAAGCCGCGAAGCAAGAAGCCTTGAAAGTCGCACCTTGACGCTGTCGGGCCAGGGACCCTACGTTGCACGTGCTTCACACGTCGCACGCAAGGAGCGCACGGTGTCTGACGATCTTGGTAGTGCGGCTAACGGTGCGCCTGATCACGCGCCTGATCACGAACAAGGCCGGATCGTCATCGTCGATGACGAAGAGATGGTGCTGGTCGCGCTGTCGTCGTTCCTCGCGCTCGAGACCGATCACGAAGTCGTGACGTTCACGCGCGCGCTGGCGGCGCTCGAATATCTGCAGCAGCCCGACGCAGACGTCGACGTCATCGTGTCCGACTTCTTGATGCCCGAGATGGACGGCTTGCAGTTCCTGCGCCGCGCGCGTGATCTCCGGCCCGACGTTCCGCGGATCATCTTGACCGGCTATGCCGACAAAGAGAACGCGATCAAAGCGATCAACGAGGTCGGGCTCTATCAGTACATCGAGAAGCCGTGGAGCAACGACGACCTCTTGATCGTCATCCGCAACGGCATCGAGAAGCGCCGCTTGCTGCGCCGGCTCGGGCAAAAGGTCGACCAGATCAATCGCGCGTACGCCGAGCTGCAGGGCATCCAGCACGACATCCTGAAGACGTTTGTCTAGCTGACAGCGCTTGTCGCGCCGAAGCTCCCCTCCGGGTCGCCGGTGGCAGCGAGGTGCGCGGCAGTCCGTTAAAGGGAAGCTTTGTAGAGCGCGAGCAAGTCCTCGCGTGTGCACGCGCGTGGGTTCTCTTGGTGGCAGGGATCCTCGAACGCGAGCTGCGAGAGCTTCTCGAGCTGCGCCTCGGTCACGCCCACGGCGCCGAGCCCTTCCGGCAAGCCGATGTCTTTGCGCAGCGCTTTGATCTCCCTCACGCAGTCTTCGGCGGCCGCTTGATCGGTCGGCGCGCGCGAGCCGAGCAGGCGAGCGATCTTCGCGAGCCGTTCCGGGACCACGCTGGTGTTCCAGCCGAGCACCGAGGGCAAGCACAGCGCGTTCGCGAGCCCGTGGTGCATGCCGAGCTCGGCCGACAACGGATGCGCGAGCGAGTGACACGCGCCGAGACCTTTTTGAAACGCCGTCGCTCCGAACGTCGCGGCCTTGAGCATCGCGCCGCGCGCTTCGAGATTTTTGCCATCGCTCACCGCGGTCCGCAGGTGCTGGGCGATCAGCTCGATGCCGGCGATCGCGATCGCGTCGGCCATGGGGTGATCGCCGGGCGAGCAATACGCTTCGATGCAGTGGGTGAGCGCATCGAAGCCGGTCGCAGCTGTCGTGCGCGCGGGCAAGCCCACGGTGAGCTCGGGATCGAGCAGCGCGACGTTGGGCAAGAGCTGCGGCGCGAAGAAGATCGTCTTGCGCTGCGTGGCGCGCATCGTGAGCACCGCGCTGCGACCGACCTCGCTGCCCGTTCCCGCCGTGGTCGGGATCGCGATCATCGGAGGCACCGGTTGCGTGATGCGCTCGGTGCCGCCTTTGAACGCGTCGTATTGATCGAGCGGCAGCGCGTTCTTCGCGCCGATCCGCACCACCTTACCGACATCGAGCGGGCTGCCCCCGCCGAGCGCCACGACCAAGTCCGCCCCTGCTGCGCGATACGCCTCGATCGCCGCCGTCGCATGCGCATCCGTCGGGTTCTCACCGATCCCATCGAACGCCGTCGCAGCAATCCCACCGTTCTCCAACGTGCTGCGCACGCGCTCGGTCAGCCCCGCCGCCGTGACTCCAGGATCCGCAACCACTAGCGCGCGCGTAGCGCCGAGCTTCCTCGCTTCGTCCGGCAACGCCGCCAACGCACCAGCCCCAAAAACAATTCGCGTCGGGTAGTTCCAAGTGACGGCCATGATCATTTCCCTTGATGTGTTCCCGTCCAGAAGCGTCCAGGAGCGAGCGCGCCCGCAGAAAAAGTCCTCGGAATACTCCCGTATTTCGAGGACTTTTTCGAGGACGTAAGCCGCTCCTGGGCGCTTCTGGACGGGAACGCCCCTTTAGATGCCTTCGAAGTAGCGCTCGAGCTCCCATGAGCCTACGGCACGAGCATGCTGGCGCGCTTCCCACTCGCGCGTGCGCACGTAGTGATCGATGAACGCGGCCGGCAAGATCTCCCGCGCTCGGTCGCTGCTGCTCAGCAACGCGGCAGCGTCGCGCAGCGTCTGCGGAAACGGCGCGCTCTTCACCGTCGCATCGCCG
>JAYUYY010000381.1:0-2229 GCA_043752225.1 Sandaracinaceae bacterium
ACGTGAAAGCCGAACGGCGTTTCGACGATCTCGCCGAGCTGACCGACCTGGAGCGCGAACGCAGCCTTTTCGAAGGCTGGCACCATCTGGCCGCGGCCGAACAGCCCGAGGTCGCCGCCCGCCTGACCGCCGGGCTCGTTGCTGTTTTGCTTCCAGAGCTCGTCCCACTTGATCTTGTCCGCGCGCACATCGGCGAGCAGCTTCTCGGCCAGCATCCTCGCCTCTTCACGCGTGCGTGTGACGGTCGGCTCAGCGCGCTGCGCGCCTTGGTATGCGATCAAGATATGGCGCGCGCCGATCTGCTCGGGGCCGCCGACCGGCGTCTCGGTGCGCTGCACGATCACAAAGCCTTCGTCGGTCTCGACCGCGCCGCTGACCTGCCCTACGCCGAGCACGAACGCAGCGGCTTCGGCCTTCGCGGGCAAGATGCCACTGCCCTTTTCGAGCAACACGCCCGGGCCGCCGCCATCTTTGATCGGCGGCCGATCGCTGTACTTGAGCACCAGCTCCGTGAAGTGCTCGCCGGACATCCCCGCGACGTTCGCGACCATCAGCGCGCGCTCGCGAGCATCGAGCGCCGTGCGCTGCACGTCACTCGGCGCGTTCTTCGCACCCTTCCACGTGACGAAGATCGCGCGCACGCCGATCCCACCTTCGACCTCCGCGCCTTCGCTCGGCAGCGGAGGGATCGGAATCACCGTCGGCCGATCCTCGGCGTGCGACGTGGGCGAGCAAGCGGTCGCATTTGCGAGCACGCCAACGCTCGCGAGTGAAAAGATCGCGAGCAACAAAGAGGTCACCAAGTTTGGGTACGGTCGCACGCGCGGCATCATACTCGGCGCGCTCCGCAGCGAAAGCCCCGTGATCGGCTGTGCTCGTTGCGCTAAAGGCGCCACTGGTTCGGGTCGGTTTGCGCTCCAATCACCGAGTGTTAGCGATTCCTGCCTCATGCAGCCGGCAGGTGCTTCATCGCGTGCGGCGCTTCTCGCGCTCGCCTTCATCGTAAGCATCCCCGCAGCTCGCGCGTGGGCCGTGCCGCCGGCCACCGCTGCAGTTGGCCCGACGCTGAGCACCGCGCAGTGGATCGAGCACCGCGTGAGCCCCGGTGAACGGATCTCGGAGATCGCCGCGCTCTACGCCGTCGAGCCGAGCCGCATCCTCACGTGGAACAAGCTCGACTCGAAGCGCCCGTTGATCCGCACCGGCCATGAGCTGCGCATCTTTACCAGCGCACCTTCGCAAAGTCGGCAGCGCGAGACGTACGTCGTGAAACGCGGCGACAGCTGGTCGTCGATCGCGAAGCGCTTCGAGACGACACGCGAGCGTGTGCGCGATCAATGGAACGGCGGTCAGCAAGCCCTGCAAGTTGGCGACCGCATCGCGATCTTTCGCAGAGCGGACCCCGAGCCCGAGACGTTCGACAGCGAGCGCATGCCGAGCGAGGTCGCGCCTTCACCGCTCTTGCCCACGATCGCGATTCCGATCGGCGCGCAGAGCATGGGTGCACCGGACCGCGGCCGGATCGCGAACGCCGTGCAGATCCCGACCAACGAGGCGCTCTACACGCTCCGCAACCTCGATCACAGCTGGGGCAGCAGCCACGCGATCGAGCAACTCACGCTCGGCATTCAGCGCTTTCGGTCCAAATCCGGATTCCAGGACGAGCTCGTGATCATGGACATGAGCCAGCGCAAAGGCGGGCGCTTTCGACCGCACGAATCGCATCAAGCGGGGCGGGACGTGGACATCCGCTTGCCGCTGCGCGCCGGCGTGCCGAAGGGCACAATTCCCAAAGCGAGCTCGCTGGTCGATTGGGATGCGACTTGGGCGCTGGTCCGCGCGTTGATCTCGACGGGGCAAGTGCGCTTCATTTTCTTGGCGCGCAATCGCCAGCGCGCGCTCTACGAGGCCGCGAAGCGCGCCGGCATGAGCGATGACGAGCTCGCTCCACTGCTGCAGTACCCGCGTAAGGCGCGCACCGCGGTCGTCCGTCACGCGCGCGGCCACGTGAAGCACATCCACGTGCGCTTCCTCTGCGGTCCGCTTGAGCATGCTTGCCTCGAGCCTTAATCTTACGAGTCGCACACAGGCCGCACACGAGCCGCGCGCAGAGCACATTGAGCGACCTGATCGACGCTCGATGCGCGTAGCAATCGCGCACAACCCCCAGCTCGCGACGCAGAGCCGCTTATAATCGGTAGGCGCCGTCCGCGTTTCCATGCGGCGCGC
>JAYUYY010000382.1:0-2227 GCA_043752225.1 Sandaracinaceae bacterium
CGACGCCGCGTATTCGATCGCGTTGCTGAGACTCAAGCAGGTCTACGACCAGCGCCGCATCTTTCCCTGAGCGCGTGCGCATGGATGCGTGGCTGCCGATCTCGGCCGGAACGACAGCTCCAACGTAGGGGCCTTCTTCACCGTCATCGGCGGCGGTGTGTTGGGTGCGGCTGCCGTGCTCACGGTTGCCAACGACAGCCTGAGTCGCTCGCGGGGCCACGCCTGTAGAGGGAGCGCTCGAGCTCATCGCGTTGTCGGAGCGCGGCGCGCGCGGTCCGGCCATCGCGCGTCAGGTTGGTCAGATGGTGGTGGGCACCGCGCTGATCTCATTCGCCGCCGCCCACCCAGCGTGCGCTGCGCCAGTACCGCGAAGGCAAGAGCCCGCGCGATGTGCAGCCCAAGAAGCTGAAGCCCTCCTTCAAGCTCGTACCTCGCACGCTCGGCATGAGCCTCACGGGCAACTTCTAGCGAACCGTTCTGCTTGGTCTTCGCACCGCGTGGTGTTACCTTTCCTACCGTAGGAGGTGACCATGCCGGTGCAGAAACGCAGCTACTCCCTGGATCCCCATGCAGCTGACTATCTCGAGCGGCGCGCCAAGAAGCTGAAACGTAGCGCATCCTCGGTGTTGAGTGAGCTCATCGCGGAGGCTGCTCAGCAGGATGCGCGCGAGCGCGTCCTGGAAGAGCTCGGTACCGGCGTCACCGTTCCGGATCGCGAGGTTCAGCGCTGGCTCAGGAAGCTTGGCGCCGCATGACGAGGACCAAACCGAAGCCGCAGCTGCAAGCGCGCCGAGCGACTCGGGGCGTGACGTTCGACACGGGCATGTTGATCGCGCTCGAGCGCCGCAAAGCGAGCGCACTCGCGTTGCTACGCGCATGCAAGCTCTCGCGGGCAAAGATCACGATCCCGGCGCCCGTGATTGCAGAATGGTGGCGAGGTAACCATCGCTCGATGCTCGAGCTCGGAACGCTGGAAGCGCTCCTGCCGCAGCTCGCCACCCACGCCGGAGAGCTCCTGGCCGCCACTCGCAAGTCCAACGCAGTCGACGCCATGGTCGTCGCCTCCGCCGCCCAGCGCGGAGACCTGCTGATCACCGGCGACCTGGACGACCTCCGCGAGCTTGCCGCACACGTCTCCGGCGTCGACGTCGAAGCGATCCGCTAGCGCTGTGGGTGCTTACCACGCTGGCAACCGACCACATGCGCTCACTCTACGCACGTCGTATCACGCAGCTTGGTCGTGTAGCGTCATGCATCGATGCGGGATCGTAGTTTTGAAATCTCTCGATTGATCTTGGCAGTGCTCGTCGCGTTCTCGGCAGTCTGCACGGGCCAGCGCTTTGGAGTTGGTGACGTCGTCGCAGCGCAGAGGCTCGGGCTGGCCACGGTGGTGGTGATCCTGCTCGCCGCGGCGATCGCCACGACAACCGGCAGCGCCAGGCGCTGATCGCGGTCCGCACGGCGCGTGGCTGGTCTTTCGCTTGCGAGCGCGGGCATGGCAGCACATAGGCTTCGAATACGCTGCCTGCCAGAGATCTTCAGCGTCGACTGGGCGAGACCCGGCTGCTACCGCGTGCTTCCCCGAATGCGTTGCCAGCTCAGCGCTTCGATTGCAGCGAAGCGGCGTGCGGCCTCGCGCATGCCAGGTAACGTGGTTGGCCGTTGCGCGCCGCTGCGTGTGAAGATTTCCGACGGCTGGTTGTCGTTCACGAGCACGCCGTCGCCCATGATCGAGCCGTAGCCGAGCGCGAAGCCGCCTTCGGGTGGGCTCAACAGGTCGCGCCCCAAGGCCTCGCAGCCAAAGCCTCGGGGCGCGCACAGCTCCAGCGTGTGGGGCCGATGTCCAGGTGCGAGCCTGGCGTTGCGAGCACGCGCGGTGGCGATTGCAGCTCCGAGCCAGACAGCACGAGCGGCACCGCGTACTGCTCGAGCACGCCGTCACCGGGGAACTGCAGCAGCTAGCGGCGGCCGACGTGATCGCCGGTGAGCGCGAACAACACGCTCGGCACGCGCTGCTCGGCGCGTACGGCACGTGCAGCGCTTCGAGATCCAGGTCGTACGGCTCGTGGCAGCTCAGAGCGTTCGCGAGCATCTTCGGCCGGCTCGCACGTCTGGCGCGCTTCGCGGAGCTCGACGATCAGGTGGAAGCCTGCCGCCGCATCTTCGCCAGCGAAACGCGCTGGACAGTCGTGCGCGGCAGCGACCTCGAAGAAGGCGAAAGCCAGGG
>JAYUYY010000383.1:0-2226 GCA_043752225.1 Sandaracinaceae bacterium
TTCTCGCCGCCGGAGTTGATCGTCGCCGAGTCGCGGCCGAGCACGAGCGCTTCGCCGTTTGCGAGCAGCTCTGCGCGATCTCCGGGAATCGAATAGCGAATGCGCTCGAGGATCGGAAAGGTGCGGCGCGTCTTTTCTTCGTCGCCGAGGTAACCGAGCGGCATGCGGCCGGTCTGCGCGAGCCAGCCGATCTCCGGATCGCCCGCGCGCAAAACGCGGCTCAAGTCGGCGCTCAGCACGCACGCGCTCTGCGCCATCGCGAAGCGCCCGGTGTGCGCGCTCTGCGACTGGCCTTGCTCGGTCACGTTGATGCCCTGCTGGCCCGACTCCGAAGAGCCGATCGTGTCGATGACCGTGAGCCCCGGGATGCGCTCCATGAACGCGCGCTTGAGCTCTGCGCTGAGCGCCGCACCGCCGTTGAGCAGCATCTTGAGCGAGCTCACGACATGCGTACCGTGAGTGACAGCGCTGTCGCGCCGGAGCTCTCCAGGTCGCGCCAGCTCGTCGAGCAGCGGTCGCGCGAACGCGTCGCCAACTACCACCAAGCGCTGCACGCGCTCGCGCTCGATCGTGCGCAGCACATCGGAGGCATCGAAGCGCTGCGCCTCGTCTTGGATCACGACCGTGCCGCCGGCGTGCAGCGTGTTGAACGCGACCCAGTGCGCGGCGCCGTGCATCATCGGTGGCGAGGGCAATACGCGCGCCGGTGCTTGTTGCGCGCGCTCGATCACCTTGTCGAGACTGCTGACCTCATCACCGCGGGTGTTCTTGCCACCGAGCGCCGCCATATAGATATCGGCCTGGCGCCACAACACGCCTTTGGGTTTGCCGGTCGTGCCCCCCGTGTAGAGCATGTAGAGGTCGTCGGGGCTCGGCTGCACGCCCGCCCCGTTTGCGCTGCCCTGCGCGAGCGCGGCTTCGTACTCCACGGCGCCTCGCAAGAGCGCTGCGCTCGACGCATGCGGCGTTGCGTCTTGCAGTTGGATGAAGACGCTCAGCTGCGGGAGGTGAGCGCGGATGCGCTCGACGGTCGGCGCAAACGCGGCGTCGTAGATCACCGCACGCGCGTTTGCGTCGCGCAGAAGGTCGATCAGCTCCGCGTCGACGTAGCGGTAGTTGACGTTGAACGGGACAGCGCGCGCTTTGAAGCAGCCGAGCATGCCCTCGAGGTACTCCGGCCGGTTGTACATATAGAGCGCGACGTGGTCCTGGCCGGACTCCCAATTCGCCAGCTCCGCGCGCTCGCGCTGAAGGCCCAAGCCTTGGGACGCGAGATAGCTCGCGAGCCGTTCGGTGCGCTGCGAGACCTGTGCATAGGAGAGCCGGCGCGCGCCATGCACGATGCACTCGCGCTCCGCGATCGCCGGCGCGGATGCGATGGCTTCGAACAGGCTGGCAAGCGCGAGCTCCATTCGGCGAGCTTACTGATTGCGTAAGCCCAGTGCCGAAGTGAATCGAGCCACGGCGAGCCAGAAGCGGATCGCGGCCCGTGGGACTCTTTCTGCGCGACTGACAGGCCTTCGCAAATCAGAAGCAGCTGTCCTTGGCGCCGCACCTTTGTACGGCCGTCGACTGGCACAGCGCGGACCACTGACCCATGCAGCACTCATCGAGCTGCCACTCCTCGCACACGCAGTCGCGCACGCCGGGCTCGCAGTGCTTTTGCGTCGCCATGATCGCGCAGGCTTCGTCCCAGTTACCGGTGCAGCAGCTCGGGATCATCGCGCACACGCACTCCGCGGTCGCTTGATCTTGGCAGCCTGGACCTTCGTGCATTTCGCAGCACGGGCCGAGATCTTCTTGCAAGCTGCCCGTGCCGCTCGCACCGCCGACACCGCTCTCACCGTTAGTGCCACCGGTGCTTGCACCCGCGTCACCGCTCGCGCCGCCGATGCCGGAAGTGCCACCGCTCGTACCGCCGGTGGTCATCGCGCCCGCTGCGCCGCTCGCGCCCGCTGCGCCGCTCGCACCGCCTGCGCCGCCAATGGCTCCGACACCGCCGGTGCTCATGTTGCCGGCCGCACCACTTGCGCCTGCTGCGCCGGCTGCGCCCGCTGCACCGCTTGCTCCGCCGGTCTCGGCACCCGCGCCTGCGCCACCGCTGACCTGACCCGCAACGCCACCGACGCCCCCTTGCTCATCGGATGACGCGGGGCAAGCAAACAAGATCGAAGCGAGCAGGAACGTGACGAGGGTGCGTGTGGACATGGTGATGCTTTCAAAGAG
>JAYUYY010000384.1:0-2225 GCA_043752225.1 Sandaracinaceae bacterium
CAGCCACATCGATCCGTCTGCATCGGGGTAGCAGCGCACGGTCCGGGTGCCCCAAAACGCGAGGTCGCGGGCCTGACCGCTGTGCTTGAGCGCGTGCCACCGAGCCAGACGCGCGAGCGCGCTGACCGGTCGCGCGCGGTTATACGGGTGAGAATAGACACGCGTCAGCCAACCGCGCGCGCTCTTGGATGCTCGCACGCTCGTGCTCAGTAGATTCGCGAGTCGCTCGTTCATGGGGTTAGGCTTTTACCACTCCTTGAGCGTCGCGCAGATCGCCGAGGCCGCACTCGACGGCTGGCCGCTCTCAGCGCTACACAGGGCCTCGAAATCCGAAGCTGATCCAGCCCCAGCTCGACGATCGCTTGCTCCCGGCCGCTCCAATTCGCGATGCACTCAAGCTTCACTCCAACGCGCGCGTCATCCTGGATCGCCGCGCTGAGCGTGGGCGGGCTCGCGTCTTGGTTGTTTGTCGCGAACCTGTTCACGCAGCGCTGCGCGATCGTCGATGACGCGTTCATCTCGTTTCGGTTCGCGCGCCACTTGATGCAGGGCGAGGGGCTGGTCTGGAACCTCGGCGAAGCGCCGGTGGAAGGCGCTTCGAACTTGTCGCTGGTGGTGCTGCTCGGGTTGTTCGACGCGCTCAGCCGCGAGGCGCTCGGCATGGTGCAGATCGCCGACGTCATCGGAGCGGTCAGCGCGCTCGGCGCAACCCTCGCGATTTGGTTTGCGGTCCGCAACCGCGAGTCGGAGCTGACGGCGTGCTTGGTCGCCGGGCTCTATTTGGCGCTGCCTTCGACTGCGCTGCACGCGCGCGCGGGCCTCGAGACCAACCTCTACACCTTCGCGTTGACGCTGTGGATCGTCAGCCTGCAGCGCTACGCGGCAAGCCCATCGCGCGCGCGGCTGGTCGCCTTGCTGCTGACCTTCGCGCTGACGATGCTCTCGCGTCCCGAAGGTGGCGTGGTCGCCGGCGTGGCGTTGATCGCGTGGCTCGCATTCGAGCACCTCGTTCAACGCGACCCCGCGCGCGTGCGCAGCGTGTTCAAGCTCGGCGTCGCGTGCGCGGCTCTGCTGGGGGCGTACGCGCTTTGGAAGCTCGTGTACTTCGGCACCCTTCGCTCGCCTCCCTATTGGGTTAAGTCGGGCGATGGCGGGATGCACGGGCTCGGCTACGTAGCGATCTTCATCGTCGCGAATGGATTCGTGTGGCTTGCGTTCGCGCTCGGCCTCCTGCAGGGGCTGCGCGATCGCAACACTTGGTTCGCTGCTTCGATCGCGCTCACGAACACTGCGCTCTACCTCTTTCCGCTGCCGCTCGTCGCGTTCGAGTCGCGGTACCTGGTGCCGGTGCTGCCGGCGTTGCTGATCGTCGCTGCGCCCGTAGTCGCGCGGCTGCTCGCGGCAGCGCCCGGGTGGGCGCAACCGGCATTCGCTGCGCTCGCGCTCGTGCTGCTCATTCCGCAAAACATCCATCCGCCCGGGACCTCGTTCATCGAGCTGGGCCGCTTGCTGCTGCGCGCGCCGGCGCCGAGCTGCGCGGAGACGTGGACTGGGCGCAACCGTCAAATCGCCCAGCGCATCGCGCAGAGCTCGGCAGCGCTGCGCATCGTGGCCGAGGACGTGGGCGCGATCGGGTATTACACCGACGCGCAGATCCTCGATCCGATCGGGCTCACGAACGCGCAGGTCGCGCGCGCATCGACCGCTCGAGAGCTCACCGATATCGCGTTTGGCTTCGAGCCCGATCTAATCGTGATGCGCCGCCGGATCGACGCGGATTTAAGCGCGGAGCTCGCGAGCGCCGGTGGGCACGGAGCGCTCGGACGATTCGGCAAGAGCGCCGTGTTCGGCGACCCACGGTTCACCGCTTACCGACACATCGGTGAAGGCGACGACGGCGATCCGGTCTATCGCTGGCACTTCTGGGCGCGCGCGTCCTCGCCGCACGCAGCTCAGCTCGAGCGGCTGCTCGCGAGCTACGAGCAGCAGAAGCTCGATTGAGCGTCTTCAATCGTCGAAGCGCGCGAACGGATTTCGGCACGGATCGCCGTGGCGATAGAACGACAGGTAGCGCACGTTCGTGCTCGCGTCCGTCTTCGGCCAAAAGAAGGACGAAGACATCAGAAAGCTATCGACGACCTGCTCCTCCAGCTCGCGCACGCGACCGATCGGCCCGGCGACGTCAGGAAGCTTCACGTAGCGGTACGCCGGACCGAGCAAGCGCA
>JAYUYY010000385.1:0-5909 GCA_043752225.1 Sandaracinaceae bacterium
GAACGGTCAACCGATCGATCGGCGCAACGAGTCCGGCCTCAAGCCCGCGCGCGCGATCGGCGGCTGCATCAATGCGCTGGTGCGCCAGACCGTGCTGTACCGCAAAGGCGTCGAGAAGGGCGCGAAGGTCGCGCCGGGCGGCATGTCCGATACGCAGCGCGCGCTCGCCGAGCGCACCGCGCGCGCGTGGCGTCGCGCCGAGCCGGGCGCGCTCGAGCTCGAGCCGCTGCGCGTGCTGTGCGGCGGCGAGATCGCGCTCGAAGCCGACGCCGAGCACAACCAATGGGTGCTGTTCGCGTTCATGGCCGGCGTGCGGCGCATCGAGCCCAAGCCGGCGATGACCGCGAGCGACGTGCTGCGCTTCGTACAAGAGCTGGTGTTGCTCGAAGCCACGACCAAGTCGATCGGGCACTTTCGCGACTGGCTCGATGCCGACGGCGCCGAAGGCTTCGACGTGCGCGTGCACACCAGCTTTCGCGAGGTGATCGAAGAGATCGACATCGAAGAAGAGCGCGAGTTCGGCAAAGCGTTCGCGATGGCGCGCTTCGAAGCGCCGCGCTCCGGGGATGCCGTGTACATCGCGTCGCGCGATCTCGACCTGGTCGCGATGCGCAAAGAGTTCGAGGTGCCGATCGAGATGTACGCAGCCGAAGCGGCTTCCGCGGTCGGCGGGCTCTCCGACGACGACCTCGCCGCGATCGGAGCGCGTTGCGATGACGCCAACGCGTGGGCGACCGCCGAGATCGAAGCGGTGCTCGCGATCCCGGAGCTGCGCAGCGCGATCACGCCCGAGCACATGGCGCGGCGCGTGGTGACTCGGCTCGCCTCCGAAGCCGACCAGCGTTTTCTGATGCTGCTCACCAAGCTCAACGCGAAGAAGGATCCGTTTCGACAAGCCGTCGCGCAGGCGCTCGGCACGCAAGAGGTCGGCGAGATCATCGCCCGCCAGCTGCAGATCAACGACGACAAGCAGGTCGAGGCGCTCGGGCAGTTCTTGGTGCTGAGCCCGCCGGGCGTGAGCCAAGCGGTGATGGGCGGCTTGCTCGAGCGCAGCGTCGACGAGCCCATGGCCAAGGACGCGGTGGTCTCGCTCGCCGAGTGGTACGGCTCGGCGCAGGTCTGCGATTGGGTGCAAGCGCCGACGCTCAACGAAGAGTCGGCCGCGGTGCTCGGTGCTGCGCTCGCGCAAGTCGCAAGCGCGCCTGCGGAGCTCTCGCGCGTGCTCAGCGGTGCGACCGCGGAGACTTCCGTCGTGCTGCTCAGCGCGCTGCCCGCCCAGGCGCTGACCGAGCTCGGCCGACCTGTGCGCTTGCTCTTTGGCCGCGCGACCAAGCCCGAGCTGAACGAGCAAGTCGTCGAGCTGATGATCAAGTCGCGTGCGCCCGACAACTTGAAGCTGCTCGGCGACATGTTGCTCGAAGGCAAAGCCGACAAGTGGCGCGGTCGCACGCTCTACGCGTTGTGCGCCGCGTTGGTCGAGCACGGCATGGGCCGCTCACACGTGATGGCGCTGGCCCAAAAGCGCGACGCCAACGAGCAGGTGCGCTTGATCGCGCTGGACTGCTTACAGCGCGACGCGGAGCTGGTGCGCGACGTGAGCCGCTTTCGATTCACGGGTTTGTTCGATTCGGCCGCCGTGCGCGAGCGCATCCGCGAGATCAGCAAGCCGCGCAAGACCGACACCTGAGCGCTGCGATGACCGCAAAACGCATCACGCGCGCCGGCGCAACGCAGCTCGCTCCGCATCAAGCGCCGCCGCCGCGTCTGCCGACAGGCCAAGTCGTCGCACAAGCCGCGAGCCCGGTTGCGGCCAATCTCACGCGGTTCGAGGCCGAAGCGCTCGGCGATCCCAGCGCCGCGCTCTTGCCGGCGTGGAACCTCGTCAACCACATCCACATGTTGATGAAAGCGGCGCTGCTGCACGACGCGCAGCACTCCGTGACGCAGAACGCAGCGAACGCGCTGTGCAAAGCCGTGGCTGCGCTGTCTCCGCCGTTTACCTTGCAGTTCGTAGCCGGTGGCGTGTTCCTCGATCGCACGCTCGTGCCGCTCGACTTCGGGCACTACGAGCGCGGCATGCTGCTCACGATCGCGCTCAACCGCTTGAACGCGCACGAGCTGTCGTTCGAAACACCGCTCGACGTCGCCGTCGCGCAGCGGCTCGCGCAAGCGCTGGCCGCCGGCTCGCGCGGTCCGACCGATGATCTCAAAGGCGTCGAGCTTCCGGGCTTCACCTGGCGCGAGATCCCGCACGCGAAGTCCGGCATCGATGCCGAGGGCGTCGATCCCGAGGTCGCGGCGATCGCGCATACCGTGCTCGGTCTGAGCGTGGTCGAGCAGATCGCAGAAGAGCGCGAGACGTCGTGGCCGTGGACCAAAGGGCTCGCGGTGATTCGCCGCCTCGAAAAGGGGCTCGCCGCGAAAGACGGCGCCGCGATGCGCGTGGTCGAGCTCGCGCCCGATGGCTGGCCGCTGCCGCGCCGCGCGCTCGCCGCAGCGCAGCTCGTGTTGCAAGTGTTGACCCGTGTCGGTGCCTCGCCGAGCAATCGGCGCGCTGCTGCACATGCGGCGCTCGCGCTGACGCTGCAAGGTCTCGGCGAGCGCGGCGGCGTCGACGCGCAGTCGGCGGCCGACGCGCTCGCGAGCCGCATGACGCGCGATCCCGTGCAAGCGCGCAGCGGCATCGCGCCGCAGTGTTTGCTGGTCGCGACGCTCGTCCACCTGATGAGCTCCAGCATGCGCGGGAAAAAGTCGATCGTGTCGCTCACGGTGACCGACCTGATCGAGCTCGCGTACGAGATGGAGCGCGCGCGCTGCCCGGCCGGTGTCGCGTTCGATCTGACACGCGCCGATTTGCTCGCGCACGCCGTCACGCTCGAGGGCACGCGCTTTTCACCCGAGTGGGTGCGGGTCGTGATCAAGATCTGCGGGGCAGTGCCGGTCGGCGCGACGGTCCAGCTTCAAGACGGACGCATCGGCGTCGTGATCGAGCCGGGGCCGCCGTACAACCCATGGTGCCCGGTCGTGCTGATCGGCCGCGAACGCATCGCGACGCAAGCGCCGGTCATGCTGATCCCGCCGAATCGGATCCAGCGCTCCAAGAGCTGAGCTACATCGAGAGCAATTGATCGAGCAGCTGCGCGATCTCGGGCGGTAAGGGCGCAGCGCCCGAGAGGCTCGCGGGCGTGAGCGCGAAGCTCGGCGATGCATGCGACCAGAGCACGCGGCACGTGTCGCCGTAGCGCTGTTGCAGCGCGACGCAAACGCGCTCGGCATGCGCGGTCACATCGCTCTCGCTCGCCGCGGGCACGATTGCAAACCACATCCCGCCGCCGAGGTGATACGCGCGACCGGGCGACGCCAAGAGCGCGAGCGCGCGTTGCTCTTCGCGTTGCCCGAGCCGTGAAACCGGAATGCGCGCGGCGATCAGCGCGCGCGACGGAGCCGTAGCTTGCGGCGCATACATCGGTGCGGCCGGCGCGGGCTCATACATCGCGTAGCTCTGAGGATCGGCAGGCGCTGCGATCGGCGCTTGGCCCATGCGCGTGCCTGCCGGCGTTTGCGGCGGCGGTGGCGCGGCGTATCCGGTCGCGCGCTGCGGTTGTCCCAGCTGCGTGCCGGGTCGCGCGACTTGCGCGCCCGGCGGCTGCACGCCCGGCTGCGCGGCAGGCTGCACGGCTGGTCGCGGTTGTGCCGCCTGCGTGCCGCGCGCGGGTGGAGCGGCTGGCTGCTGCGCGCGCGTGCCGGGCGGTGCGACCGCTTGCAAGTGCTGCGTTCCGCGCGCCGCGTCCGCCGGACCGCCGGCTTGGTTTGGTTGAAAGTCGCCCGTTTCGCGCGCCTGACCGCGCAAGAGGCCGATGAACGCACGCGCATTCGCAGGCCTGCGATCGCGATCGACCATGAGCGCCGCCAAGATCGCCTGCACGGCATCGTCCGGCAGCGCGGGCAGCGGACGCGGCGCGATCGGCTGCCGGATCGCACCGCTCAAGCGTTGCAGCGGCCCGTTCGGGTCGTCGCCGAACGGCAGCTTGCCGGTCGCGAGCTCGTACAGCATCAAGCCGACCGCATAGATGTCGCTGCGCGCATCGATATCGCCGCCGACCAGCTGCTCGGGGCTCATGTACGCCGGCGTACCGATCACCGATCCGGTGCGCGTCATCTTCGTTTCGCCAGCGCCGGTCGGCTGCGCGATGCCGAAGTCGACGATCTTCACGACCGCTGGATTGCCGCGCGTGATCAGCACGTTCGGCGGCTTGAGATCGCGGTGCACGATGCCTGCGCCGTGGATCGCGGTCAGGCCCTTGAGCACGGCCAGTGCGACCGCGCGCACCTCGCGCCACGCGAACGCGCCGCGCCGCGCGAGCCGCGCGTCGAGCGCTTCGCCTTCGAGATACTCCATCACCATGCACGGCGTGCCGGCGCGCGTCTGTCCGACGTCGAGGATCGATACGACGTTCGGATGCCGCACGCGCGCGAGCAGCTGCGCGTCACGCGTGAAGCGCGCGGTCAGCTCGGGCGATGCCGATCCGATCACCGCCTTCACCGCGACCGGCATGCCGAGCGTTTGATGGCGCGCGCGATACACCTCGCCCATCCCGCCCTGGCCGATCAGGGCCTCGATCACGTAGCGGTCCAGAACGAGCTCGCCTACGGAGAGGGACATGGGGGTCGAGCCAGCGGGCCGGGATATCAACAGGATATCAAAAGCCGCGCGGGCTAGGCGCATTCGTCGTGCGCAGGCACAGGTGCGCAAGTGTGGGCTCAAGCGCCGCGACGACGAATCTGGAACGCGGCATGCGGGCTACGCTCGAAATCGAGTGGCACCGTGCGCTCGTGGATGTCCTCGACCTCGAGCTGCTCGCTCAGCTCGGGATCGAGCACGAAGCCCTGCGCGTGCGTGGCAAAGAACAGCACGCCATCGGGCTCGAGAAGCGCGACCGCGTCGCGGATCAGCGGCGCGTGATCGCGCACGATGTCGAAGTCCTGCCGCATCCGGTGCGACCGCGAATAGCTCGGCGGATTGAGAAAGATCACGCCATAGCGATCGCGATGCGTTTCTAGAAACTGCGAGCAATCGGCGCGCAGGAAGCGATGGCCGCGTGGATCGAGCTCGTTGAGCTCGAACACCGCCTTGCCCCAGTCGAGGTAGTTGCCCGACAGATCCACGCTGGTCGTCTGCGTCGCACCGGCGGCGGCTGCATAGACGCTCGCGCTGCACGTGTACGCGAACAGGTTGAGAAAGGTTTTCCCCTTTGCGGCCTCGGCGGCGATCGCGCGCAGCTTGCGGTGATCGAGGAAGAGCCCGGTGTCGAGGTGATCGTCGAAGCTCACCGAAAACTTCAAGCCGCCTTCGTTCACGACCACGCGGCCGTGCGACGCCTGCTGCACCGGATCGCGGCTTCCGTATTGATCACCGTCGAGCTGCCTGCGCCGCACCTTGAGCGTGATCGACTCCTTGGGCAGCCCGAGCACCTCGGGCACGATCAGCATCACGTCACGCAAGCGACGCGCGGCAACCTCGGGATCGATCCAGCGCGGCGGCGCGTACTCGTTCACGACTGCGTGCGTGCCGTACAGATCGACCGCGACGTTGAACTCCGGGATGTCCGCGTCGTACAGCCGATAGCACTCGATGCTTTCGCGCTTCGCCCACATCTCGAAGCGCTTGGCGTTCTTGCGTAAGCGGTTGTCGAACGGCTCCGAATCGGCGCTCGGCTTGCGCCAGCCCGGCTTCGTATTCGGCTGCGTCGGCGCGGCGCCAATTGGAAACTCGAGCAGGCGGCATTCGATCGGCCCGTTCCAGATCGGCGTCTTCTTCTGCGCGCGCAAGCCGATGCTCTTCGCGAGCACCGGGCTACCCGTGATCACGAACGCGGTGAAGCCGGCAAAGCGTTGCTTGAGCACGTCGC
>JAYUYY010000386.1:0-2222 GCA_043752225.1 Sandaracinaceae bacterium
AAGCACGACCTCACGCAGACCGACGTGATCGTGCTCGCCAACGTCGCGCCGCCTTCGGCCCAATGGGTCGCGCGCTTGGCGGAGTTCGTGAAACAAGGCGGCGGCCTGGTGGTAGCGCCAGGTGATCAGATCGCGCCGCGCACGCATCAGCAAACGCTGAGCCCGCTCTTGCCGTGCGGCTTGCGCGCTCGCGTCAGCACGCAAACCGTAGGGCTGCTGGTCGATTCGAACGCCGCGAGCTGGCTCGGCGAAGGCCCGCACGGCTTGGGCCAAGTGAAAGTGCGCACGAGGCTCGCGCTCGAGTGCGAGAGCTCGGTAGCGCTGCGCTTCAGCGACGGCTCACCCGCGCTCGCGATCGGCGGCCTCGAGCGCGGTCGCATCGCCTTGCTCGCGCTGCCGCTCGATGACGCGTGGAGCGACTTGCCCGTGCGCCCCGGTTATCTCTCGCTGCTCACCCGGCTGGTGCGGCACGTCGCGAGCGCGGTGGCTCCGACCGGTCGCAAGATCGTCGCGGGTGACAGCGTGCGCATTCCGGTGCCGCCGACTGCGGAACGAATGGAGGTCGTGCTGCCCGACGGCACGCGCGAGCGCTTCAGCGATCTCGGCAAGCAAGCCGACGTCGAGCTGCTCAACACCTGGCAACCCGGCGCTTACCGCGCGCTCGCCGCGGGCGTCGGCGGTCCGGTCGGCGATGCCTCGCGCGGTGCATTCGTCGTGGAGACGCCGTCTTCCGAGAGCGATCTCACGCCGCTGCCCAATCTGCCGGAGCTGGAGCGCATCGCCGGCTCCGAATCGGGCGGCGCAACGGTACGACGCTCGCTCGCGCCGCTCACGCTGCTCCTGCTCGCGCTGCTCGTGCTCGCGGAAGGCTTTATTCGCTTGCCGCGGCGTTAACAGCGCTGTCGCGCCGGAGCTCGGTTGTTGGCAGCCCTGTTGCGCGGGAGCTCCCCTTCGGGTCGCAGGGTCGCGCGACGAACGCTAGCTCAACTGGGCTTGCACGACGCGCTCGACGCCGCCGTAGTCGCGGTGCACCGAGATGCTCGCAAAGCGCTGCGCAGACTCGAGCAACGCGCGCACGGCGCTCGCTTGCTGGTGCCCGACCTCGAGCAGCAGCGCCCCACCCGGCTCGAGTCGATCGGCGGCCTGCGCGCAGATCCGGCGCAACACGTCGAGGCCGTCGGCACCGGAGGTCAGCGCAATCTTCGGCTCGTGCTGCGTGATCTCCGGCGCGAGCTGCGCGTATTCCGCGTCGGTCACGTACGGCGGGTTCGCAGTGATCACCGCGTAGCGTCGGTCGCTGGGCACCGCCGCAAACAAATCGCCGAGGAAGAAGCTCATGCGCGCATCGACGCCATTGCGCTGCGCGTTGCGCTTTGCGACCTCGAGCGCCGGAGCGGAGATATCGGTCGCATCGACGAGCAGCGTTTCGAGCTCCGCGGCGAGCGTGATCGCGACCGCGCCGGTCCCGGTGCACAGATCCAGCACGCGCTTGCCCTGTTGCACCGTGGTCTCGACGATCGACGCGCTCGGCACGGAGACCTCGGCCGGCAACGGCTCCCCGCTTTCGTCGGACAGCTGGCTCGGCACGGGATCGGTCGCAAACGTCTTCGGCGAAAGCACATCGAGCGCGCGGTCGACGAGCAGCTCGGTATCCGGGCGTGGCACCAACACCGAAGGGCTGACCTCGAACATGTACCGATAGAATTCCTTCTGACCGAGGATGTACGCGACCGGCTCGCGCTTACGCCGCCGCTGCACGAGCGAGCGCGCCGCATCGAGCTCTTCTTTCGCGAGCGGCCGCGGCATCTCCATGTAGAGCCGCACGCGATCACACTGCAGCACGTGGCAGAGCAGCAGCTCCGCATCCAGCCGCGGTGAGCCGACGCCCAGCGCCGCAAAGTCCTGCGTCATCCACGCAAGCAGCCGCGCTACGGTCCAAGATTCCGACATCGGCTAGCAGTCGAGCGCTCTAGCGCTGCTTCCACTTCGTCTTGGGCCGCCCACCCGCGCTCTCCATCAGCGATTGGCGCGCGAGCTGAGCCAAATCGGCCGGCCCGCCCTTGATCAAGAATGTGCCGAGCAAGTTGGGCTCGATCGCGGCCAAGCCGTCGAGCGCCTGACGTGCGAGCCCGCGCTTCTTCTGCGCCATGAACGTGTAGACCTGCGCGCGCAAGAGCATCACGCGGACCTCGTCACCTGCGGCTTCCTCGGGCGAATACGTC
>JAYUYY010000387.1:0-2220 GCA_043752225.1 Sandaracinaceae bacterium
CTCTCGCACCTCACGCCGTCCGACCTCGGCTACGTTGTCGGCGAAGGCAGCTTCATCGCCGCGCAGCGCGGCAAGCTCCGCGAGCGCTTCGTGCAGCGCGCCCATCGTGAGCAGGTTGCCGCCAGGGCCGTGTTTTTCGAGCAGCGCTCGCAGCTGAATGTCGGCCTCGGAGAGGTTGCCGAGGCCGGCTTCTGCCCGAGCCAGCTCGATCTGAACGCTCAAGTTCAGAGCACAAAAATCGAGGTCGGACGGCGTGAGGTGCGAGAGCGCCGCGACACATGTCTCCTTCGCGCGCGCGTGATCACCGAGCGCATTGTAGGCGCGCGCCTTGATCCCTTCGCCACGACACCAGCCGACGAGATCCATCGGACTCTCGCCCCTGCCGACGACCTCCAGCGACTCGCTCGGCGTTCCGCGCACTAAGCAATACGCGGCGAGAGCTCGCGAGTGTCCTACGCGCAGCGTCGCCATCTCAGCGCTCAAACGCTTGAGGTGCACCACGCAGTCTTTCAAGCCCGCTGCGTCCTGCGTGCGCACGTAGATGGTGATGAGCCCGCTGTACGTCCACGTCTCGACCTGCCACGCCGTGCCGCGCTGAATTGCGTGCACCTCCACGCGCTGTCGATAGCGCTCGAACTCGTCGCGGTTGCCGCGGTTGCCGTAGTAAATCATGCGCAGCTGGTCGGCGCTCATCTCGTAGAGCTTGAGCTTCAGCGACTGCAAGCGGTTTGCGTATTCGAGCGCGCGCGAGTCGTCGCGCCAGCATTCCCCGACGCCGCTCGCGTAGAGCGCGCCCGCGAGGTAGAGCACGTGGACATGCTCCGGTAAGTCACGCGTTGCCTGCGGCTGATCGAGGCGCTCGATCATGCGCATCCAGCTCTCGCGCGCCTCGCCTTGTCGATCGCCGATCGTGGCGATGAGGTTCACGCAAAACTGGTGCATGAACGTGGCCACGTGGTTCGGGCCGAGGGCGGTCATGGGCTCGAGCACCGACGCGTACTTCTCGCCCTTGGGTCGATCGAGGCAGATCGTGCACACGCCCGTCAGCGCTGCGACGCAGTTGAAGAGCAGCATCATCGCTTCTTTGAAGGTCGGAACCCGAGGGTTCTTGCGCTTCAACGCGAAGCCGAGCGCTGCGATCGCGAGCGCCACCAGCAATCCGAGCTTTCTGCCCAAAAATGGCCGCAAGCGCTTGGCGGTCTTGAGCCCGACAACGGTCTGCAGTGCGTCGACGGCTTGTTCTCCGTAGCGCTCGGCCAGGCGACGGTCGGCGTAGTACCCGGCGAGCGCGAGCGGTGCCAGCACCGACACGATCTCGTGAAGCGGCCGGCCCACCGCGCGAAAGTGATCGAGCGCCGCCTCGAGCGAAGGTGCAGCAGGGCCCAGATCCGCAAGCTCGACGAGCCCGTAGTGCTTTCCCGCCATCGCGGTGGCGCGGCTTCCTTGCTCGTCGTCGCCACCGCGCAGCAGATGCACGCCGGCCTTGAGCCGTTCGAGCTCCGTGATCTCGCTCGACGCGAGCAGCAGATGCCCTAGGCGGCGGTGCGTCTTGCGCGAGCGATCGCGGTCCATCTCGCCGTACAGCACCTGCCGCATCGACTCGCGCGCGAAGCGATAACCATCCGCCGATCCGACGAACACTCCCTCACGAACGAGCGACTCGAGGGCCTCGAAGAGATCGTGCCCCCTGATGTCAGCCAACGCGGCGCACATGTCGAGCGGAAGGGGACCCTCTCGAACACTGAGCGCTTGGCCCAGCTCGCGAGCGTGCGCCGACAGACGACCGAGACGAGCAAGCTCGGCGTCGACTCGATTCGCAGGAAGGGCCGCAGCCGCGATCACCTGCGGCAGCACCCAAGCACCTTGCGCGAACCCGATGACACCTTCGCGGCTTAAGTGCTCCGCGAGATCGAGCGCGTGCGCGGGATTGCCCTCGGAGCGCTGGTAGACGAGGTCGACCAGCCGCGCCAGATGCTGCACGTCGCCGAACACGGAACGGAAAAGCTCGGCCGTGTCCTCGAGCGACAGTGGGCCGAGCGAAAGCCGCATCGCATCCTGGCGCAGCGCCTGAGCCGGCAGACCCAAAGGACCGCGATTCGATTGGATCGCCGCGACTACGAGCAGCTTGTGAGCATCCGCTTCGCGGCTGAGCGCTGCGAGCCAAGCCGCGGATCCGTCGTCGAACGTGTCGAAGTCGTCAGCGATGATCACGACCAGGCG
>JAYUYY010000388.1:0-2217 GCA_043752225.1 Sandaracinaceae bacterium
GGGCGCGTTGCTCGCTGTCGCGCACGTCGTCCGGCGAAGGCTTCGACAGCGGCGACTGACCGACACGGCTGGCCCAATCGGCGGCTTCGGGGATCGCGGAAGGCGGCGGTGGCAGCTCGACCGCGCTGCGCGGCGCATCCGTATTGCAGGCGCCCTGCCCCAACAGAAGACAGGCGGCGCAGCCGGCCTGCGCCAACAGAAGACAGGTGGCGAGTCCGAGCCGCGTCGACAGAAGGCATGCACCGATGAAGCGGGCCATATCGATGAAGGCGCTTCAGCCCGCCGAGGGATCGCCGAGCGCGGTGCGCAGCACCGGGTCGCCTTCGAAAGCCGCGCGCAACACGCTCGCGAGCTCCATGCGCTGCGCCGCGTCGAGGTGGCCCGACATGTCTGCAACCGCGCGTTCGATCAACTGATCGACCGCTTGTGCCGAGGTCAGCTCGCCGCGCGAGATCGCGGCCGTCAGCTGCGCGATCGGATCGGCAACGTTCGCACTGGTGGTGGCACCGACTGCCGAAGCTTGAGCCGCGCCGCTCACGCCGGGTTTGCCGGCGATTGCGTCCGCGCCTTCGAGCTGCCCAGTGGACAACGGGGCGGTGGGGCCAGTCGGTGGTTTGATCGAGGTCATGAGGCTCCCGAAGGCTACACGGCTTTTTGTGGCGCGCTCTAGCGCGCTCTTTGCGCTCTAGAGCACCAATTTGAGCTCAGAGCTGAGCTCTGCGCAGAGCTCAGAGCTCGTCAAACCGCGCGGTTGTGGCTGGTTGCTGGTGCGTGTTGCTGTTTGCTACTCGCCGGCATCGGGTGGCGGCCGCCAGAGTTGCTCCGAAACGCGCGAGAAAATGGCCTAATCACATCGCATTGCCGTCGCGATGACCTCGACTGCTTGACGTGCTCGAGAGGGCATCCCTATGTTTTTACGGTGAGCGCGCAGGACGATCGGGATAAGGACGCTGATAAGGACAAAGGCCCGTGTCCAGAGTGCAGTCATGGCGCGCGCCTTTTGAGCACGGGCGAAATGGCCCGTGAAAGCCACACCACGCTGCGGACCGTACGCTTCTACGAGGCCGAAGGCCTGATCACGGCGCAGAGCCGTGAGGACGGTTGCCAGCGACGCTTTCCGGAGACTGAGCTGACGCGACTGCAGACGATCGCGGATCTGCGCGAAGCCGGACTTTCCCTGCACGAGATCAAAGACCTCGTCGCGCTCAAGCACAAAGGCAGCACCAACGCATGCGACGCGGCCGAGCGCATGTCGGCCGCGATCACCACGCGCCTCGAGGAGCTCGATCGCAGGGCCGCCACTTTGCAGCGCGTGCGCCGCGAGCTCGCCGCGATGGCCAGCGCGCTCGAGGTCTGCCGCAGCTGCACGCGCCCCGAATTCCCGAAGCAATGCCACGAGTGCCCCGACGCACGCTCACCCGACGCCGATCGCCCGAACGTCCTGCTCTGGCGTCATTGAAGGCCGAGTGAGCTAGGCTGCGCGGCAATGGACCGGGCGCGTGCGGTAGCGGCGATCGAAGAGCTCTTGGCGGCGCTCGGGCATCCGTCGAGCTCGGATCCAGAGCTCGCGAAGACCAGCCAGCTCGTCGCGGATGCGTGGTCGAGCGACTTGCTCGCCGGCTACGCGATGGATCCCGCCGAGCTGCTCGCGGAGACGTTGCCGACCTCGAGCAGCGATGTGGTCGCGCTGCGCAACGTGCAGACCTGCGTTATGTGTCCGCATCACCTGCTGCCGGGACCTGGCATCGTGCACGTCGCGTATGCGCCGAACGGCCGCATCGTCGGGCTCGGCGCGTTGAGTCGGCTCGTGCACTGCTTTGCGCGTCGCCTCACGCTGCAGGAAGCGTTGGTCGAGAACGTCGCGCAGGCGCTCGTGATGCAGCTCGGCGCAGCGGGCGCGGCGTGCGTCGCAGAGCTGACGCCGACGTGCGTGACCGCGCGCGGCGAACGCGAGAGCGCCGCACGCGTGATCACGATCGCGACCGCCGGCAACATGCGTCCGGGCGAGCCGCTGCACGCCACCGCGATCGCACTGCTGAGCAGCCAACGGTAAACGAGTTAAGGGACTTGGCTCGCCGTCACCGGGATGGCGAACGAGACGGGTTCGCCTTGCGCGGGGAACTTGGTGCCGCGTGCGACGCGCGCGATGCAGCTGCCGAGCGGTGTTGCCGCGAGCGAGGCCGGCGCGATGTCGGCGTGGCCGAGCGAGCCGTCCGC
>JAYUYY010000389.1:0-5892 GCA_043752225.1 Sandaracinaceae bacterium
GGACGCGCTGGTCGCCGCAGGTCGCGGTCACGCTGCGGCCAAGGCGTACTTCGATGCCAGCGAGCTCGCCAACGAAGACGATGCGCTCGAGCTGCGCGCGCTCGGGGCGGTCCAGCTCTTGCTCGACGGCGAGCTGCGCGAAGGGCTCGCGCGCTTGCAGGGGCCGCTGCATCAGCTCGGGATCGAGATCCCGGCGTCATTCAGCGAAGCGGTGCCGCTGATCCTCGCGGGCTGGCATGCGCTGCGGGCGCGCGGGTACGGCTTTCAAATGCGGTCTGAAAACGAAGCCGATGGAAAGCTGCTGCGCAGGCTCGATCTTCAGTGGGGCGTGCTGCGCGGCTTGCTGTTGCACGAGCACGATCGGCCGCTGCCGCTGATCATTCAGTACTTGCAAGAAGCGCTCACGCTGGGCGAGCCGATGCGGATCGTGCGCGGGCTCTCGGCCTTTCACGCCCAGATCGACGTCGCGGTCAGCCATGCGCGTCAGGTCGCGCTGTCGGGCGCGATCGACGTGGCCGAAGCCGTCGCTCGCCAGGTCGACGAGGTCGAAGCACGCGCTGCGATCGCGTTCGCGCGCGGCCTGGCCGTCTACCACGATGGCCAGCTCACGACTGGCATCAACGAGCTGCTACGCGCCGAAGAGCTGTATCGCAATCACTGCCGCGGGGGCGCCTACGAAATGCGGGTGAGCAGGATGGTCGTCGCGCATTTGCACAGCGCGATCACGCGCGAGACCGATCCGGCGATGTTGCGCGACTGGCTGCGCGAAGCCGAGGAGCATGGCGATCGGATCAGCACGGCTCGCTTGCGCTTCTGCAGCGCGTTGATGCAGCTCGCGCCCGATCAAGCGCCGCAAGCGTTGGCGCAGCTCGATGCCGCGGTCAGCACGCTCGGCGATCGACTGACCGGCACGACCGCGACGGTCGAAGCGATGACGCGCGCGCACATCGAGCTGTATCGCGGCAACGCCGACGGCGCGCTCGCGTGCTTCTACTTGCTCGAAGAGTTCTTCACGACTGCGCTGTCGCGGTCGCGCTTGTGGCGCGGCTTGGGCCTCTTGGCGCGGGCGCGGCTCGCGATGCTGGCGCGCGCAGGTAGCACCACGCTTAAAAGTTTGCGCGAGCAGGCCGAAGCGGCGATCGAAGAGGCCTCTGCGCTGGCGGTACCGTGCTTGCTCGATGACGTGCGCTTGGCGCGGGCGGCCTTGTACGCGGCGCACGGTCGCAAGGACGCCGTGATCGCCGAGCTCGATGCGGTCTTGCAGAGTTATCCGGAGACGCGCGTGCCTCCGCTGTGCGCGCTGTTCGCGCTGCGCGCCAAGGGGCAGGCCATGGGCGGCGGCGCGGGCAAGGAGCTCGTGCTGCGCGCCGAGACCTTGCTCAAGCAACGCAACATCGAAAACCCGAGGCGCTTCTCGCGCCTGTTCGTGCCCGGCCTCGAAGAAGCCTTCGCGTGATCTTCGCTCGGGGCGAGTTGGTGTAGGGTCGGCCGCATGCGACTTGCGGCGCTGTCGGTCGATCTGGATGAGATCCGTTGCTACACGGCGATCCACGGGCTTGCGCCGAGCGAGCCGCTCGCCGAGCAAGCGATCTATCGGCGCGCGGTGCCGCGCTTCGAAGCGCTGTTCGATGCGCTCGGCGTGCGCGGCACGTTCTTCGCGGTTGGGCAAGACCTGCAAGAGACGCACGCGGCCGAAGCGGTCCGGCGCCTGCATCGCAGCGGGCACGAGATCGGCAATCACTCGTTCCACCATCGCTACGATCTCACCCGCCAGAGCCAGGCGGAGATGCGCGAAGACGTCGCGAACGGGATGCAGGCGATCGCGGAGGTCACCGGCGAGCTCCCCGTGGGCTTTCGCGCGCCGGGTTACACCGTAACCGATGCGTTGCTCGCCGAGGTCGCGAGCCTCGGCGCACGCTACGACTCGAGCGTCTTTCCGTGTCCGGCGTATTACAGCGCCAAGGCGCTCGCGATGACCGCGATCGCGTTGCGCGGCCGGCGCAGCATGAGCGTGCTCGACCATCCGCGCGTGCTCACCGCACCGGCCGATCCCTATCGGATGGGCGCGCGCTTCACCGAGCGCGGCGAAGGTTTGCTCGAGCTGCCGATCGGCGTGACCTCGCTCGCGAGCGGGCGACTGCCGTTCATCGGGACCTCGGTCGTGCTCGGCGGCGAGCGCAGCGCGCGCTTTCTGACGCGGCGCATCCTTGGGCGACCGCTGGTGAACCTCGAGCTGCACGGCATCGACCTCGCCGATGCCGAACGCGATGGCTTGCAGTTCCTCGCCCCGCACCAAGTCGACTTGCGCCGCAGCGTCGACGACAAACGCGCCTCGCTGATCGTGGCGGTCGAAGAGCTGCGCAAAGCGGGTTACGAATTCGTGACGCTCGCGCAGGCAGCGGAGCGGCTAAGAACCGATTTTAGCTAGCCACTTCGAGCCAGCCGGTCGAGCTGCGCGTTTGCACCGCTTGCACGGCGAGCACGTCGGCGCGCTCGTTGAGCGGTACGCCGGAGTGTCCAGGCACGTAGACCATCTCGAGCGCTTTGTGCGCTTTGACCAGCAAGCGGATCTTCGCGATCAGCTCTTGGTTGGCTTTGGCCTTCCAGTTCTTGGTGAGCACGCCGATCGCGTACTGGCTGTCGGTGTGCACGCGCAGCGGTCGGTCGGGCGGCGCTGCGAGCAGCGCGAGCTCGATCGCGGTCAGCTCGGCGATGTTGTTGGTGCCGTTGCCGAGATACTCGGAGAGCTCGCGAACGGTCGCGCCATCGATCATCACAACGCCTGCGCCCGCTGGGCCCGGATTGCCCGAGCACGCGCCATCCGTATATGCGAGCAGCGCGTTCGCCGGGGGTGGGCCCGCTGCAGGCGCCGCGGCTCGCTTGGTCATGCCACCGCCGCGACCCCCCGTTGCGGCGCGCGGCGCGTCGGCTTTCGCTTCGACGCACGTGTCGTCGGACAAGACCTCGGTGTTCGCCGTCGGCGCGAGGTTGTACGCCGCGGCTTGATACGCGCGCGGGTCGGTCGCTCGAAAGCGGATCTCGACGCGACCGCGGTCGACGATCAGCTCACCCGCGGCGTCGCAACGCGCGAGCACCTCGGCATCCCGAAATTGCATTTTCCGCCAGGGCACGCCGTGTCCTATCACTAATCATCGGGAGAACGTACGCCGTTCGCTCGCGTTAGCGTTTGCGGGTGGTCGCGAGCTCGTCGCGCAGCGCGAGCATGAAGCGATCCGCCTCGGTGGCAGGGACGCCGGCGAGATGCAGGCGGCCGCTCGGGCCCAGATCGAGCTCGACGCGCACGCGGCGCGCGGTCGCAGGCACGATCACGCTGAGCACGAGGTCGAGCAACGCGCCGCCGAGCACGAGGCCTGCGCCCGCGAGCAACAGCGTGCGGTCGCCGGTGCGCAGCGCGTCGCGGAGAAAGTAGCCGCCGAGCAGCGCGCCGGCCGCGAACAGCGTGACGCCGACCAGCAAGTGCAGCGATGCGTAGCGCGCGATGCGTCGCGCGCTCGCGATCTGTGCGACGCCGTGCACGACATCGGAGGAACGCACGGTGCGGCCGAGCCAGCGCGTCGCGACGCGTACCGAGAGCGCGCGGCCTTCGAGCTCGACGATCGCGTGGCGGCGCACGCCGAGCAACGCGGCCACGCCCGCGATCGACCAACGCAAGAGCGCGAAGCCGGAGAGCCAACGCAGCGGTGAGCGCCACGACGGAAGCGGGGTGCGCGAGAGCACGCCCGAGATGCGCAGCGGCGCATGTGCGATCGCGGACTGCGGCTCGGGCGTTGCACCCGAAGCGCCCGAAGCGCTTGAAGCGATCGCGCGATCGGCGAGCGCGACGCCTGCGAGCGCGCGGCTCCACGGGTCGGTCGCTTTGGCAGCAACGCTGCCGAGCGCGCGGCGCGCGGGCTCGGCAAAGGCTTCATCGGAGCCGTCCGCGTCGGCGATCTTCGCATCTGCAAACCAGCTCAGCGCCGCGAGCCGAAGCGCGTTGCGGCTGCGCACGCTCGGGATGCTGCTCGCAGCGTCCTCGCGCAACACGACCGCGGTGAGCCGCGTGCACAGCTCTGCGGCGAGCGTCTCGGGCATCAACCAGCGCGCGAGCGCGAGCGGGCGATGCGGCGTGCTCGCCTCCAGCCAATCGGCGTGAGCGACGAAGCGCGCGAGCAGGAACGAGCGTTCTTCGCCCAGCTTGCCTTCGCACGCGTCGACGACGCCGCGCACGTAGAGCGCCGAGAGCAGCGCCCACTGCGCGCGCGTCTCCGGGCCGCGATCGAGCACGGTGAGCACGCTGCCGAGCGGCGTCTCGGCCATTTTCGCGTCGACGCCGTGCGCCTCCGCGCGCGACGAGACGAAGCGCTCGCCGGTGTACAAGACGCGGCCTTCGGCTTGGCGGCTGACCAGATCGAAGGTCAGCGCGGCGAGCGCTTGCGCATGCTCGTGCGAGCGTGCGAGCTGCGCGGCGCGTTCGAGCTCGGCGACGGTGGGCTCGGAAGGCTCGGTCATGCGGAGGTCTGCGAAGCGCGCGGGCTGCGGATTTCGGCTCGCCTTCTAGCCGATAAACGAGCGCGTGCGAGCGGTGAGCGCAGGCGCAGGCGGCTTTGCGCCGGCAGCGGGATTTCGGCGGCTGCGACGACTGCGCTCGCCCCTACGAACAATGGGCTGGCGCGGTAACGCGTCAGGCCGCGCTCGGCGAACACTTTGATCACGGCCGCGACCGGCAGCGCGAGCATCACGCCGAGCAGGCCGAACAGCTCGCCGCCGACCATCAACGCGACCAGCACGACGAGCGCCGAGAGCCCGAGCTTGTCGCCGACGATGCGCGGCGTGATGACGAAGCCTTCGAGCACCTGGATGACGGTGTAGACCGCGATCACCGCGACCAACTGGCCGAGGCTTTCGTAGTGCAAGAGCGTCATCAAGACGCCGAGCCCGAGCGCAGCCGCGCTGCCCAAGTACGGGATGAACGCGAGCAGGCCCGCGACGATCCCGATCGGCACTGCCAAGCGCACGCCGAGCAGCGCGTAGCCGACCGCGTACAGCAAGCCGACGATGGCCATCACGAGCAGCTGACCGCGCACGAACTGCCCGAGCACCAGATCGACTTCGCGCACAACGCTCAGCATGGCCGCGCGTTTGTGCTCCGGGATCAGCCCGGCGATCGACGCCATGATCCGGTCGAAGTCGAGCAGCGAGTAGAAGGCGAGGAACGGCACGAGCACCAGCGCCGCGGCGCTCGAGAGCGCGGACGCCGTGCCGCCGAGCAGCATCGAGCCGACCGAGCGCATCGAGGAGAGCGCGCTCGGCGAGAGACTCTTGAGCTGCGCTTCGATCGCGCCGAGCGTTTCGTGTCCCGTCGCGGGCACTTCAATCCCGCGCTGCGCGAGCCACGGCCCGGCCCGGGTGAGCCCGCGTTGGAGCGCAGCCGGCAGCTCACTCGCCAGCACCACGAGGTCGCTGACCACCGCCGGCAACACCAACAGCACGAGCAGCGTGAGCACGAGCAGCGCCCCGCCTAGCAACACCACGATCGCGGTCGCCCGCGGGACCGAGAGCAGCACCAGGCGGTCGACGACCGGGTCGAGTAGATAGGCGAGGAAGAACGAGAACAAGACCGGCGTGAGCACGCCGCGCAGCGCGTAGATCAGCCACGACGCAAGCACGAGCGCGAGCAAGGTCCACGCGAGCCGGGCAACCCCGCCGCCGCTCGATCCACGACTGCCAGCGCTATCGGTCGCCTGCACGCGGCGGTTGTATCACGCGATCTTTCGGGCTCGAACCGAGGCAGTGTGCGAACGGCTTGCGATCGCGCGCTTACGACTCGCCACCCGGAAGCGGGGGAAGCTCGTCGAGCAACAGATGCACGAGCGTCGCGTCGTCGAGCGCCTC
>JAYUYY010000390.1:0-2216 GCA_043752225.1 Sandaracinaceae bacterium
CGCCGAGCACATGCCGTCAAAACACCGGCCGTGATAGGCGACGACGACCGAACGCACAACCGAACGCACAACCGAACGGCTCATCGCTGCGCTCCTCAAGTGAGAACGCCGCCCAGCGGCGGCGTTCGTTCAGGTCAAGTTGTCGGGCACGATGGCTCGCGCAAAGCCGCGAGCTCCGCGCTTCAGAAGATCTCGTCTTCGTCTTCGCTGTCCGACGACGAATCCTCGCTCGAGTCGTCGCTCGACTCGCTGCCGTCCTCGTCGTCGCTCGAGCCCTCGCCGCCGCTCGTCGCGCCGCCGCGCAAGCCGTCGGGATCGGGCTCGCGCGTGCGCGAACGGTACGCGTTCCATTCGCCGCCATTCGACGCGTCATCGCCCAGGCCCCAGCGGCCCTTGAGCAAATGATCGCCGCTGCTCGGATCGACCAAGTACTGGAAGTAGCCGTGGCCCTTCGTCTCTTGCGGACGATTCGAGACCATCGCTTTGTACTCAGTCCATTCGAACTCGAGCAGGTTGCCGTCGGCTTCACCTTGGATGTCGCCGGAGCGCTCATCCTTCTTAAAGCGACCGTGTACCGCGCTGCCGTTTTGAACGATGTGCATCTCGCCGTATTGAGGCGAGAAGTACACGCCGCTCCAGTTGCCGCCTTCGGGCATCGGCGACGACTTCACGCCGGACGCTCCACCGCCGCAACCCAACAGGCAAAGGCCAATCCCCAGGCTCGTCATCAAGATGCCGCGCATGCCGTTCTCCTTGAACGCGGCCTACCATAGTCGACGCGTGTGCAAACCGGCAATGCGCGATAGCGAGGCGCGATGCCAATGCGCACGCAGCGCCTACGAAGCGGCGGCTATACCCCTAGCTTGGGAGTCGGCGCGTAGTAGAGCGCCGCTTCGTTCGTAAACAGCGTGACCAGCTCTGCGAGCTGCGCGGCCTTGGGCGGAGCGCCATCGGCGCTCGGATCGGCGGGCGCAATGTCCCCCTCCCCTTTGATGAAGCGCAGCGCGATCTCGGAGCGCTCGATGCCCTGGAGCGCGGGCGTGAGCGCGACGATCTCCTCGACCGCGCGCTCGAGCCCGCCCAGCGTGTCGATCAGTCCGCGGTCATGGGCATCGGTCCCCGACCACACGCGGCCGCGCGCCAGCTCGTCGATCTGATCGGGCGTTCGGCCGCGCCCCTGAGCGACCACCGCTAGAAACGCGCCGTAGAAATCCTTGACCTGGTGCAGCAGCATCGCGCGCTCATCGTCTTGTAGAACGCGAAACGGCGACATCATGTCGGCGTGGGGCGCGGCGCGAACCGTCTGCGGACGCACGCCGATGCGCTCCGCGACCTCGGCGATCAGAATGCGAGCGGAGATCACGCCGATCGAGCCGGTGGTGGTCGTCGGCTGCGCGACGATGCGCTGACACGCGACGGCAACGTAGTAGCCGCCGCTCGCTGCAACGTTCGCCATGCACGCGATGACCGGCTTCTTCTCGCGCAAGCGGATCAGCTCGCGATGGATCAAGTCGCTTGCGAGCGCCGAGCCGCCCGGCGAGTCGATGTGCAGGATGACCGCGCGCAGCGAACGATCGCGGCGTGCCGCGCGCAGCGCACGTGCGACCGGTTCGAAGCTGGCGCCGGAGCGCAGCGCGAGGCGTGGCGCCGTATCCGTGATCGCGCCATGCACCGCGACGACGCCGATCGCAGCTCGCGGCCGAAGCGGACGCCACAAGCGAGCGCGCCGATACGCGAGATAGCGCGCCCAACCGATCGTCTTGGGCTTCTTCGGATCGGCGAGGGGCGGGCCGAGCTCGAGCGGCAGCTCGTCCTCATAGCGACACGCGTCGAGCAGCCCGGCGGCGATCGCCTCGGCACCGCGAAAGAAGCCGCGGTCGAAGCACGCCTTGATCCGAGCTTCATCCATGCCGGGGCGCTCGGACAGCCCGCGCTCGATCTCGCGCTGGATCGTCTTGGCCAACGCGCCGAGCTGTTCTTCTTGGGCCGAGCTCATCGACTCGCGCGTGAACGGCTCCGCCGCGGTCTTATAGTCGCCGGTCGCGAACACCTCGGTCGAGACGCCGACGCGATCGAGCAGCGGCTTGAAGTACATAGCTTGCGCCGCTGCGCCGAGCACCCACAGCGTCGCGCTCGGTGGCGCGACGATCCGACTGCCCGCGCTCGCTACGTAGAGCTCGCGCTGCGAGCCGCCGAGCGGCAGGTAGACGATGACC
>JAYUYY010000391.1:0-2215 GCA_043752225.1 Sandaracinaceae bacterium
CAGATCCCAGCGCGTGCGCACCGGCAGGATCTCGAAGCGATCGAAGTCCACGCCAAACCGGCGCGCGTCGATCACGACCTCGCGCCGCAGGATCTTGTCCTGCAAATCGAGCACGACCTCACGCACCGGCTCTTCGATCCGCACGCGCGCAGGGCCCCCGAGCCGGCCTGCGGCCTCGGTTACGGTCGAGACCGCGGCGCGCCAGCGCAGGCGCTCCGGAACGCGTTCACGCACGACGCGGACCGCACGCCGTAAGTCGCCGCGCTTCTGCCAGAAGATCACTTCGTCGGTCACGCGAACGCCGTTGCTCATGTCGTGCTCTCCACAGAAGCCGTCGTCGTTGGCAGCGCCCAGCACTGCCAGTCCGGCCCTAGCGGTTGTCGAGCAGCGGGCGCCGCGGGTCAAAAAAGTGGGCACGCGACCGCGCTGCGTTCAGCAGTCCGCGCAGCGCAGCTCCCGCAGCAACTAGATCGCTCGACGATGCGATCGCGGACCGCACGGGCGCGACGCAGGTACGGATCAGAATGGATTGCTAGGCAGATCCGGCGTGGGCGTCGGCGACGCGCCCTCTGCAGCCGAGGGGCGGCGGCGCGGAGCAGGAGTCGGTGCCGGCTCGGCAGGCTTGGCTTCGACCGGCGCAGGCTTGGGCTCGACCGCTTTCGGCTCGACCGTCTTCGGCTCGACCGTCTTCGGCTCGACCGTCTTGGGTTGCGCAGGCTCGGCCTGGACCGGGCTCGCGCGGCGGTCGGTGGCCTCGCTCGGTTGCGCCGGCAGCGCCTGCGGCTTCGTCGGCGCGGGCTCCTCCGCCTCTTCAGGCACGCCCGGCTCGTTCTCTTGATCCTCGGCCTTCTGATGGGCAGCGGCCGCCGGCACCGAACCGGGCGCGGGCGCCTTGAGGAAGACATCCATCGGCATATCGCCGCGCACGGTCACGACGGTGACGGCGATCGAGTTGGAGTCGACTTGAGCCTCGAAGCGATACGCGCCGGGCTTCAGCTTCAAGCCCTTGCTCTGCAAGGCCGACACCGGGCCTTGGCTCTCGCCGTTCACGAGCAACGTCGCCTCGGGCACGTCGGTGTACACGTTGACCTGAACGTCTTCAGAGGGCGCTTCGGCAGCCACGGGGGCCACGATCGGCGCCTCTTCTTTCGCGGCCACCGCAGGCAACGCGACTGCTTGTTGTTCGTTGCGCGCCTTCGGATCGAGCGTCCACCACACGCCGAGCGCCCCGATCAGCGCCAACGCGCCAGCGAGGATCCACAGCGCGCTCTCGCGCGAGTCTTCGCTGCGATCTTGCTCGTCGCGCGTCATCGGCTCGGGTGAGGCCGGCCGCTGCGTCGGTGCCGACGACGGATCGTCTTCCGAAAGGCGCACCGGACCACCGGCGGTGTCTTCATCTGCGAAGGCCGTCGAGTCCTCATCGGACAACGGCAGCGGGTACTGCATGTACCCGAAGCTCGCGGTCTCATCCGGCAGCGCGAGCAGCTCGCCTTCGAAGTCGACGACGATGCAGGTGATGTTGTCGTGACCGCCGCCCGCTTCCGCGAGCTCGATCAGCTTGCTGCAGCAGTCGACGGGGTTGCGAACCTCATCGAGCGTGGCGCGCAGCGTCTCGAAGTGAACCAAGCCGGAGAGCCCGTCCGAGCACAGCATCAAGCGATCGCCGCGCCGCAGCTCGACGAAGGTGAGATCGACGTTCACCGTCTCGGCCGTACCGAGCGCCTGCAAGATGATGTTCGAGTGCTCGAACGCTTCGGCCTCGTCTTCAGTGAGATGGCCGGCCTCGATCAGCTGGTTGACCAGCGATTGATCCTTCGTGATCTGCTTGAGCTGACCACGGCGCAGCAAGTAACCGCGGCTGTCGCCGACCTCGCCCAAGAAGAGCACCTTGTCGATCAACACCGCGGCGGTGGTGGTCGTGCCCATGCCGCGGCGCGAGCGCTCTTTTTGCGCCGCTTGAAAGATGCGCCGGCCCGCTTCTTCGACCGCTTGTACGAGCCTGCGCGCGAGCGCGTCGCGGTTCTTCGGCGGACCGCCGCGGCCCATCGCCTCGACCAAGATGTCGACCGCCATCTGACTCGCGACTTCGCCGGCGGCCGCGCCACCCATTCCGTCGCAGACCGAGAACAGCATGCCGCGATCGCCGATCTCGTCTTCGATCAGCTCGTCGCGCGGGCGAATCTCGCCCGTGGTCAGGTTCGCGATCACGAGGTTG
>JAYUYY010000392.1:0-2213 GCA_043752225.1 Sandaracinaceae bacterium
GCGACGCGTTCCGGCGCGCGAGCGCTTTCCACCAGCGCGCCCTCGCTGCCGCCCACCATGCGCTGGCCGAGCGACTCGCGGCGCTTGCGCTCATCGCGCTCCGCCTCACCGACCAGGGCGAGCACGTCGTCGGTGGCGACTTGCTTCTGCGACGCGCGATAGCGGCCATTCAGCTTCACTTCGGGTGTGAGCTCGCCGCGCTCGTAGAGCTGCCACATCTCTTGTGCGAACGGCGGTGGCTGCCGGCCCGGGACGAACTTGGAGATGAACCGGTGCAGGTTGTCGACGTCGCGCACCAGCAGCTTGCGCGCGTTCTGATTGCTCGAGGCATCGACGGCTTGCGGGAAGTCGATGATGACCGGGCCATCGGTGCCCATCAGCACGTTGAAATCGGAGAGGTCGCCGTGCACGACGCCTGCGGCCAGCATGCGCACGACCTCGGCGAGCACGCGATCGAAGACCTCGGTCGCGCGCGCTGCATCGAGGCTCAGATCGCCGAGCCGCGGCGCGGGGTTGCCCTCGGCATCGGTGACCAGCTCCATGATCAAGACGCCGTCGACGAAGTGGTAGGGGATCGGGACGCGCACGCCGGCTGCGCGCAGGCGGTAGATCATGTCGACCTCCGCGGAGCGCCACGCGGCTTCGTCCTGCTCGCGGCCGTGGCGCGTGCGCTTGGTCATCGCGCGCTGGTCGCGCGAGTTCCGCACGTTGCGGCCTTCGGTGTACTCGGCGCGCTGCTTGAAGCTGCGGTGCTGCGCGTCTTTGTAGACCTTGGCGACGCGCAGCTCGCCGTCCGAGCGCACCAAGTACACCTGAGCTTCTTTGCCGCTCATCAAGGGTCGGAGGACCGCTTCGACGACGCCTTCATCGACCAAGGATTGAAGTGATTCCGGGGCTCGCATACGACTTCTGGGCGCACCCTGCACTGATATCGCCCCTTCGGCTAGCGCCGAACCGGGTGGCTTGGCGCGTGAGCCGGAGGGGGGCGCTCCGGCGCAACAGCGCTGTTTACGAGGGACGCGATTTCTAGAATTTCGGCAGCGTAAAGGACCTGTCGGGGTGGCTGAAGAGGTGGCCTTAAAACAGCTCGGCACGATACCTCGGACCAGAGCCATCTCGATCTTCGCGGCCTCGGGCTCGTTTCCGCGACTAAGGTCCCGTTTGCGTGGGCGACCAAGGGCGGCCACGCAAATGGCTCGTCGGACCAGAGCTTCCCAAGCTCTAAGCGCGTCGAGCGTGGCTCGCGTCGCGGGCGAGCAACGCCGCGTGCACGAGGTTATCGCCGCTGCGCGTTTGGCTTGCAGTCGACGCGCACCAGCGCCACGCGATCACATCATCGATTTGGATCGGCCGCAGCTCGAGGTCGATGACCTCGCCTGAGGCCAGCTCGAGCGCGCGATCGAACGGAAAGAAGAACTGCACCCAGTGCGTGCGCGCGGCGAACGGGCTGGTGCTGAGCGTGAGGCCGGCAGACAGCTCGGCATCGAACCAGCCGCACAACCCATAACAAGTCGTTGCCCGCTCGGCTTTGATCTGGCCGGAGAGCGCATCGGGCATCGCGGTGATGCGCTCGAGATCGAGCGTGCCGATGCACGCGGTCCACGGCAGCAGATCACTCGCCGCAAAGCTCTGCGAGACCACCTCGAAGAGCGGCCAAGCGCTGATCGCGCGAAAGTCGATCCCGTACGGATTGGTCTGCAAGAAGGCCAGCTCGTCGTGACGCGCGCGCTCGGACACGAGCGCGACGTGCAGTGAGCAGCGCGCGGGGATCATCCGTCCACCGGGCGCGAGGTAACGGTCGCGCAGCTGCAGCAGCGGTCCGAGCATCGGCTCGGCGAAGAGGAAGTGGCCCATCCACTCCGAGACCAACACGTCGACCTGGCTCGGCAGCTCGACCTGGTCGCCTTCGGCGGCGACGAAGCGGATCGCGTCGCAGTGGTTGTCGGCCGCGATCTGCTTTGCGGCGCCGAGCATGCGTGAGCGGTCGACCGCATAGACCACGCTCGCGCCGGCCTTCGCTGCGAAGATCGAGAGCACGCCCGTGCCGCAGCCGAAGTCGAGCACGCGATCGCCGGGCCGCACGACCTCGCGGATCGCTTGCTGATAACCCGCCGTCCGCACCTGATCGCGGAGCATGGTCAGGTGCACGAGGATGTTGTCGTAAGACATGCTCGCCGGTTTATTCGGCCAGACAGTAGGCCGAGTCAACCGTC
>JAYUYY010000393.1:0-2210 GCA_043752225.1 Sandaracinaceae bacterium
TGGCCGGCTCGTTCGTCGTGCACCTGCACGCGGCGCGCGCGCTCCACTACGACCTGCGGATCGAAATCGCCGGCGTGCTCCAGAGCTTCGCGGTCCCGCGCGGGCCGAGCCTCGACCCCGCGGACAAGCGTCTCGCCGTAAACACCGAGGATCACCCGCTCGAGTACCTCGACTTCGAAGCGGTGATCCCGGCGGGCAACTACGGCGCGGGTTCGATGATCCTGTGGGACCGCGGCGCGATTCGGTACCTCGAGCACTCCGCGGAAGAGGGCCTCGCGAGCGGCAAGATCGACTTCACGCTGCACGGCCACAAGCTGCGCGGTCGCTTCGCGCTGGTGCAGACCAAGCGCAGAGACAAAGCGCCCGGCAAAGAATGGCTGCTGCTGAAGAAGCAAGACGCGTTCTCAGCCGTAGGCGCGAACGTCGACACACTCGACGCGCGCAGCGTGCTTTCGGGGCTCACGGTCGAAGAGCTCCCGGACGCGGCGAACATCGACGCAGCGCTCCAAGCACGCGCGCGCGAGCTCGGTGCGCGCCCGCTCGAGATGACGCCGAGCCAATGGACGCCGATGCTCTGCGTGTCCGACGACGGCCCGTTCGAGCACGCAAACATGCTCTACGAGCTCAAGCTCGACGGCGTGCGCATGCTCGCCGAGCGCCGCGGCCACGATGTCTCTCTGCGCTATCGCAGCGGCCGCAACGCAACCGATAGCTTTCCCGAGGTCGCGCGCGCGCTGCGAGCGCTCTCGCATTCTCGCATCGTGCTCGATGCCGAGATCATCGCTTTCGACGAACAAGGCCGACCGGACTTTCAGCGCCTCGGCCAACGTTTGCACGCCGTGCGCCCACACGAGGCACGCAACGCGATGCGCGCGGTACCCGTCGCATGCATTGCCTTCGACCTGCTGGTGCTCGGCGAGCTCGACTTGCGCATGCTGCCGCTCCGCGCGCGCAAGGAGCTGCTCGCGTCCGCGGTGCGCGGCAAGGGCATCCTGCGCGCGCTCGACCACTTGGAAGCCAACGGCCAGCCGCTCTGGCAATTTTGCGAGACGCACGGGCTCGAAGGCGTGATCGCAAAACGCATGGATTCTCGCTACACGCTCGGTCCACGCCGCACCGGCGATTGGATCAAGATCAAGCGCGAGCGTGACGATGATCTGATCGTCGTCGGATATACGCGCGGAGAAGGCGCACGCGCCTCGCTCGGTGCGCTCGAGCTCGCGAGCTACGTCGGCGGTCAGCTGCGCTACCGAGGGCGCGTCGGCAGCGGGCTCGACGAGCGTTCGATCGAAGCCTTGCTCTCACGCCTGCAGCCGCTCGCGACGACCACGGCAGCGGTCGAAACCACGTTGCCCGCACCGGCGGAACGCACGTTCGTCGAGCCCAAGCTGGTCGTGAGCGTCCATCACGCAGGCCTGACGCGCGACGGCAGCCTGCGTCATCCGGTCTATCGCGGCTTGCGCGAAGACATCGCTCCTGATGCGTGCACGCTCGCCGCGCCGGACGAGCGCGTCGAGCAAGTCTTGCAAGCCACCGACGCTGCACACAGCGAGAATCCATCGGCTGCGCGCGGTCGCGTCGTGCTCACCAACCAAGACAAGGTCTTCTGGCCCGAAGAGGGCTACACGAAGGGCGACCTCTGTCGCTACTACGACAGCATGTCGGAGACGCTGCTGCCGTACTTGCGCGATCGACCGGTGCTAATGGTTCGCTACCCCGACGGAATCGCCGGCAAGAATTTCTATCAATGGAACGCGCCTTCCAGCACGCCCGACTGGGTGCGCGTGTTCACGGTGCGCGGCCCCGACGAGCGCGACGAAGATCGACAACACGAGCGCGAGACGACTTCGTTCCTGGTCGGTGATCGCGACACGCTGCTCTACCTCGCGAACCTCGCCTGCATCCCGCTGCACGTGCTCGCCTCGCGCTCGTACGATCTCGAGCGCTGCGACTTCGCGACGATCGACTTCGATCTCGGCGGCCAGCCGCTCGCGCACGCGGTCGAGATGGCGCGCACGCTCAAAGGCGTGCTCGATCAAGTCGGCCTGCAAGGCTTTCCCAAGACCAGCGGTCAGTCCGGATTGCACGTGCTGATCCCGCTCGGCGGTGCCCCCTTCCCCGCCGCGCGCGCGCTCACCGAGCTGCTCGGTCACGTGTTGCTGCGCAAGCACCCAACACTCGCCACGCTCGAGCGACGGCGCGACAAGCGC
>JAYUYY010000394.1:0-2203 GCA_043752225.1 Sandaracinaceae bacterium
GTCCAGACCGTGATCGCGGTGCGCTGCCAGAATTGCCACGCCGCTTCGCCGATCGGCGGCGCACCGATGGCGCTGATGACGCTTCAAGATTTTCAGCGCCCGTACACGGTCGTTTCGACGCCGCAGTTGGCGGCTCAGACGATGACGGTCGCCCAGCTGGCGCGCATCCGCATCCACCAAGAGATGGGCACAGCGCCGATGCCGCAGGGCACGCCGCTCGCACCCACCGACTTGACCGCACTCAGCAACTGGCTCGCGGGCGGCGCACAAGCGGGTCTCGCGTGCCCGAGCATGACTGCCGGAACGGGTGGCATTGCCGGTATGACCGTCTCGCCGATGGCAGGCGTCGGCGGCGCGGGCGCGACCGGCGGCGTCGGCGGGGTCGTTCCAGGCACCGGTGGCAGCGCAGGCGAGGGCGGCGCAGGGGCTGGCGGCGGTCCGGCCCCGACCACGGGCGAGTGCCCGCCGGAGGCATACGAGCCGCTCGTCGCTCGCGAAGGCGAGACTTGTTACGAGTTCCGGACGCACGGCCTGCCTTCGCCGACCGACACCACCAAGTTCAACGTCCCGCTCAACGAGACGTACAACCAGTTCTACTTCGATGTGCCTTGGCCGGCGGGTGTAGTGGGCACGCGCTTCGGCGCGGACTTCGACAACGCCAGCGTCTTGCACCACTGGCTCGCGTTCGAGACCGACGAGGCTCAGCCCGCGGGCGCTATCGCGGAGGACGTGCTCGGCACGACGCTCGGCACCAACGCGCGGCTCTTCGGCGGTTGGGCGAGCGGCGGTTGCAACATCGTCTTCCCCGACACGATGGGCATGCAGCTCGCTGCGCCGGGTAAGAAGATCATGATCCAGTGGCACCACTACAACTTCACGGGCATGCCGCAGCCCGATGGCAGCAAGATTCAAATCTGTACGGTGCCGGAGAGCGCGCGCCCGAACATCGGTTCGATGACCTGGCTCGGCACCGAGAATTTCAACAGCATCTTCGGCATGCCGCCGGGCGTGGAGAGCAAGTTCAGCGGCACCTGTCTGAACGAAACCAGCGCGCCGATCACGATCATCAACTTCTGGCCGCACATGCATAACATCGGCATCAACATGTACACCGAGGTGCAGCGCGCGGCGGGCGGCGTCGAGATGGTGTTCAACAAGCCGTTCCAGAACGACCATCAAGTCCACTACGACATGGATCCGCCTGTCGTCTTGCAGCCCGGCGACAAGATCAAAGCGGAGTGCACGTTCTTCAACGACACGGCTGCGGCGGTCGCGTTCGGGCAATCGACGGATGCGGAGATGTGTTACCAGTTCGCGTATTCGTATCCGGCGGGCGCGCTCGACAAGCCGAGCAACCCGAGCTTGATCGGCGCGACGAACACCTGCTGGGGCGACTGAGGCGACTGAGCTTCGCGCTCGCTACATGAAGCCCACGCCGTCGCAGCCGGTCGCGAGCCAATAGGCTTGCGCCGGCGCGCCGGCCTGCGCGGGCTCGACGAACAGCGTGATCACGTCGACGCGAGCTTCGATCCGCCGCTCGAGCAGCAACGCGGCTTTCCCGTCCGTGATCTTCAAGACGCGCAAGAGCCCGGCGGCGAACGCGATCACCTCGGGCCGGGCGTCGCCATCGACATCCGCGTAGGTGACGAGCGGATCGGTCGTAAATCCGGTCGACAGCGAGACGGCGCGCGCGAACTGACCATCGCGCTGACCGAACGCGACCGCGACGCCGAACGTCTGCGGATCGTCTTGCGAGGTTCCAAACGCGACGTCCGGCACCGCGTCTCCCGAGAGATCGACAAAGCCTGCGATGCGACGCGCGTACTTGGCCACGCTGCTGACGCGCGGAGCTCGCAGCGTCCCTTTGCCATCCGAGCGCGCGACGCCGACCAGCGCTTCGTCGACGCCGTCGTGGCGATGCGCGACGAACAACAGGTCGAGCGCGCGATCGCCATCGAGATCGCCGAGCTGCACGTAGTCGATCGTCGCGTTGCGCGGTGAGCTCGGCGTGTTCATCGGGATCGCGCTCGGCATGATGGCTTCGATACGACCGTCGCCATTTAAATCACCGATCGCAGGTCGATCGCTGCTCGAGCTCATGCTCGCGGCAAACCGCTGCGTGCGCACGAGCCCTTGCGCTTGTGCGGTCCAGAGCACGGCGCGGATGAAAGACGTCATGGTGTCGCCGAATCTCTCATCGACC
>JAYUYY010000395.1:0-2202 GCA_043752225.1 Sandaracinaceae bacterium
CGAGCACCTGCGCGTGGGCGATTTGCTGCGTTTGGGCATCGACCGCCGCGGTGCCGTTGACGTTGAGGTAGAGCGGATGGAGCGCCATGCGCGTCGTCGGCGCGTACGGGCTGACATCGCGCGCCTCGAGATCGAGCGCGCACAGCGGGCTGAGCGCGATGAAATCCAGGCCCATCGCCGCCGTGAGATCGACCAGCTCGTGCAGCGTGCCGAAGTCGCCGACGCCCGAGTCGACGCGCCCGCGCACGCTGTAGAGCTGCGCGGCCAGGCCGGTCGCGCGATCGGGCGGCGCGATGCAGCGCGGCGGCACGACGATCAAACGCTGTGTGCTGGTCGCAAGCGCCCCGTCGTGCAGCGTCAGCGTGTGCGTGAGCTGGTGATAGCCGAGGGGCAGGGCGCGAGGAAGCTCGAGCGCGATCGGCGCGTGCTCGTCCGGGAGTCGCCCCTCGAAACGCAGCGTCTCGCCGTGCTCGAGCGCGAGCTCGACGTGAAACGCGCTCGCCTGATGCGCGGTCCGCGGAAGCTCCAGCCTCGGGACCGCGCTTTCTTCGAGCACGCGAGTCGGCGCGGCCGTGCGCGTCCGCTCGCGCTCGTCCCATTCTTGAACCGCGCGCTCCGCATCCGGCTCGCTCTCGACCAGAAAGCCCATGGCGGTGAGCAGCAGCGCCGCGGTCTCGTCGCTCGTGACGCGGTGCTCGCCGGTCAGCGTGTAGTAGCTCGGCTCGATCCCGACGCGATCGGCGAGCGCGCGCAGCAGCGGGCGTTGCATTAGGCGAACCCTTCGAGCACGCGCAGCGCGCGGCTCTGGACATGCAGTGAAGCGTGCGGTGCGAGCGCTTCGCGATCATGCGAGCGCTCGGGCTGTGCGGTGTCGATCACGTGGCGAAACGCGCGGAAGTGGTGCGCGGGCAGCGTGAAGCGCTGCGAGAAATTGCTGGGGTTGACGAGCAAGTACAAGCCGGCCGCGGCGCTGCTCGAAGGGACCTGCAGAGCGCTCGCGACGAGCTCGATGCCAAGCGCGGAAATGTGCGCGGCGCTGAAGTCGTGTGGCGCGAGCGTGAGGCGCAGGCCGTTGGTGCGATAGCAAGCCAGCACGACCTCGCGAAAGTCGCGCGGTCGCAGCACAGGATGGGCGCGGCGTAGCGCGGACAGGCGCTGCACGAACGCGAGCAGCTCGCTATCGGCATGCGCCCAGTCGAGCCACGACAGCTCGTTGTCCTGGCAATACGCATTGTTGTTGCCGCGCTGCGTGCGACCGAATTCGTCGCCGGCCGTGAGCATCGGTACGCCCGCCGAGAGGAACAGCGTGGCGAGCAGGTTGCGCTGTTGCCTTGCGCGCAGCGCGAGCACCTCGGGTTCCGCGGTCTCGCCCTCGGCGCCGCAGTTGAACGCGAAGTTGTTGCGCTCACCGTCTTGGTTGTGCTCGCCGTTGGCTTCGTTGCGCTTGTTCTCGTAGCTCACCAGATCGCGCAGCGTGAAGCCGTCGTGGCTGGTGACGAAGTTGATGCTCGCGCTCGGCAATCGGCGTGCGCCGCCGTACAGATCCTCGCTGCCGCGTAGCCTTGCGACGAAGCGCCCGAGCGCATCGTCGTCGCCGCGCCAGTGCTCGCGCACGTCGTCGCGGAAGCAGCCGTTCCACTCCGACCACGGCGCGGGGAATCCGCCGACTTGATAGCCGTGAACGCCGCAGTCCCAAGGCTCCGCGATCAGCTTGACCTGGCTGAGCAGCGGATCAGCTGCGATGTGCTGCATCAGCGGCGCGTGCATGTCGACTTGATCGCCCACGCGCAGGAGCGCCGACGCGAGGTCGAAGCGAAAGCCGTCGACGTGCATCTCACGCACCCAGTAGCGCAGCGAGTCGAGGATCAGCTGCAGCGCGTGCGGGTGGCGCGCGTTGATCGTGTTGCCGCAGCCGGTCCAGTCGACGTAGCGCGCTCGGTTGTGCTCATCGAGCAAGTAGTACGCGGCGTTGTCGAGCCCGCGTAGACACAGCGTGGGACCTTCATCGCCGGTCTCGGCGGTGTGGTTGTAGACGACGTCGAGCAACACCTCGATGCCCGCGGCGTGCAGCGTTTGGATCGCGCGCTTGAGCTCGCGCACCTCGCCGCCCGGGGTGCGATCCGCTGCGTACGCCGCGTGTGGTGCGAAGTAGCCGAGCGTGTTGTAGCCCCAATGGTTGCGCAGCCCGCGCGCGACCAGCGC
>JAYUYY010000396.1:0-2200 GCA_043752225.1 Sandaracinaceae bacterium
CGATGGCCGGCTTCGTCCCGTCGTACAACCTGCAAGCCGCGATGAGCGCCGTGGCGACCGAGCGCTTGCGCCAGCTCGTCAGCTGAAGCGCTCAGAAGAGCTCATCGACGCGCGCCAGATAGCGAAACGCGCGGCGCCTGGCGACCTTGTTGGGCAAGCGATACTTCGGACCCGCGTCGCGCGCATCGATGACTTCGTGCAGCAGCGATTCGAACAGCGCACGATCCTGCGCGTTCACCGCGTAGAGCATCGCGTAGTTCACGAGATAGATGTGGTTCTTGCGCTGCGTCACGCTGAGCGCGCGCTCGAAGTGAGCCTTGCCCTTCCTGGGATCGCCACCGAGCTGCTTTGGATACGAGGAATCGAAGCCCCCAAGGAACACGAGCGCGCCGGCGTCCTCGTAGTTTGGATCGAGATGCACGATCCACTCCGCGATGCCACGGATTGATGGCATGTCCACGAAGTCGGCAGTCGACGGGCTGTTGTTGACCGCTGCGCTCCACGACATCATCAGCCAGAACAGCGGGGCCAGATCATCCTCGGCGTCGTCGAGTTCGTCCTCCAGATACGCGCGCAGCGTCGCAGGGTCGCGCTGCGTCATGGCTTCGAAGTGCTCTTCGCGGTTGCGCAGCACGCGCATCGCCAGGTCGCGGGCGCGCGAGTACATCAGGTGCGCGCGCTGTTGGTGATGATCGGCGAGCGGCGAATCGCCCTGTGCCCGGGCCACCTCGTGCGCGTCCATGACCCATCCGTAGGCAAACGCCATGTACGCCTTCACGAGCATCAGCGTCAGCTCTTCGTTGTCGGGGCTGACCTTGTGTAAGCCCTCGAGCTGCATGATGCCGGACGCCGCCGCCATGCCGGCGCTCTCCCAGTCGAAGTAGCCGACCGTCGTGTCCTGCGCGTCGACCAGCACGTCGGCCGTGGTGTTGACTGCGACCGCGTTCAGCGAGCAACCCGCAAGCAACCAAGCAAAAGCCAGCACGGCCGCAGCTCTGTAACGACTCACCATACTCAAAGCCACCTAGATCGGAATCTCGATACGAAACGTCGCGCCCTCACCGGGAGCCGAACGCGCGCTGATGCGACCACAGTGCGCGTCCACTATCTTCTTGGCCATCGCGAGCCCAAGGCCCGTTCCGCCTGTCTTACCGTGCGTCGCAAACGATTCGAACAGCCGGCCTTCCATTTCTTTCGGAATGCCAGGCCCACTGTCGGCGCACTCGAACACCACGTACTCCCCTGCGCGGTCGATCGTCCAGCGGAAGCTGCCGCCCTTGCCCATGGCCTGGCAGGCGTTGCGCGCCAGGTTGAAGATTACGCGCTTGAGCTTGCTCTCATCGAAGCGCGCGCTGCCGTCGTAGCGGGCGTCGATCTGCAGGGTGGCGCCGAAGCTCGCCATCTCGGGTACGAGCATCTCGCGCACCTCTTCCACGAACTTGTGCAGATACACCTTGCTGATCAGCACCTCGCGCTGACCGCGGGCAAACGAGAGCACCTCCTGGGTCATGCCCTCCATGTGCTCGAGCGCGCGAAACACGCGCTGCACGTGCTGCTGGCGGACCTGGGGCGAGTCTTCCATCGCCATCAGCTCCACGTAGCCGCTCACCGCCGTCAGCGGCGTGCGCATGTCGTGCAGGATCGCGGAGACCGAATGACCGAGCAGCGCCAACCGCTCTGCACGCTCGCCGGCTTCGCGCTCGCGCTTGTCGACCACGCCGCGCGCGAGCTGCCCCGAGACCAGCGAGAGCACGCGTAGCACGGCATCCGCCGTGTGCCGATCGCCAGGCTCGAGCCGGTTGAGCAGCTGCAAAACGCCGATCTGTGCGCGCCCGTCGGAGAGCGGCGCGCTGTAGGTCTCCTTCACATGCAGGCCCGTGGTCTCGGGAACGAGCACGTCCGCCACGCCTCCACCGGAATCCGGTACGCGCAAAATCGGGAAACGTGCGTGCAAGAGCAGCGTCTGTGCGACGCGAGGCTCGACCGTGTAGCTGGCGAGCGCCGAACCTTCACCGTGCAACGCATAGACCTGGCCGCCCGCTCCGCTGACGAGCAACAGCGCGGCCGCCTCCACCTTCATCAGGATGCGCACGCGCTCGAGCACCACCGCCAGCATGCCTTGCAGGTCGTGCGCGCCGGCGATGCTCTGCTCGACCTCGTACAGCACCTCGAGCTCGGCGTTCTTGCGCGTGAGCTGCTG
>JAYUYY010000397.1:0-2199 GCA_043752225.1 Sandaracinaceae bacterium
TTACCGGCCTGCACGATCACCAGGTCGAACACGTCGCGCCAGGTCATGCCGTCCGGCAAGAAGCGGTCGAGCGCGTAGCTCATCATCGAGCGCGTGTAGCCCCACTCCGAATTGGTCGCGAGCAATAGCGACTTTCCCGAGTGCTTGAGATCGAGCAGCGTGTTGCCGAGCTCGGGGTCGAGCACGACGAACTGGTCCGGGTCGCGCATGATGCGCGCCTTGAGCTCGCCCTCGATGTGCGCCGCGTTCATGGTGTCGCGAACCAAGCCGTAAATCTTGTCGTAGCCGCGCACCGACGGCAGCTTGCCCGCGTCGAGGAGATCGACCAGCTGGGCGTAGACGCAGGCTTCGGAGAGCGAAAAGAGCGTGTTCAAGAACACCCAGCGCCGATCGGAGAGATCGACCCAGGTGCGCTCGTACGCGGCGCGCTGCGCCTCGTGCGTCAGCAGCTCGATGCCGTGGCAGGCGCGCGTCACGTAGCCAAAGCGATTGGCCTTCACGACGTTGCCGAGGTGCGTGTCCAGGATCAGCCCGCGCGTGAAGAGCTCCGGGTCGAAGCGCAGCTCCGAGACCGGCAGCCCGAGCGTCAGCAGGCGATCGACGACGTGGTTGAACGCGTGCTGCTCCCAGGCGCGCTCGTCGTAGTGCACGAGCGTGTAGTCCATGTCGAAGCCGACCGCGTGCACCGACCGCATGTTGAGCGTGCGGTTGCAGAACACGTGCCGCGCGCGCCCCGGGTCCGCGATGCGGTCCGCGCTGCGATGGGGCTCATTCGATCGAGGCGATTCGGTGCTGGGCCGACTCGGCATCGCGGGGTTGTAGCACGCAGGCTCGGCCGTCCCGTGACGCGCGCGTGCCCACCTTTACACCCGTTGCAGCGGTCGCGGCGCTCGCGTGATGATCGCGCAGTGCATCTGAAGAGCAAACGCGAAGCCGAGAAGCGCGCCAAGGCACTGCGCGACAAGCTCGAACCGGCGCTGCAACGCAATGACCTGAAGCAGGCGGACACGCTGCTCGCGGAGCTCGAGCAGCTCGATCCCGAAGGGCAGCGCTGGCCCCACAAACGCGGCGACGTGCTGCGCCGGCTGAACCGCACCGGCGAAGCCATCAAGTGCTACGAGCGCGCTGCCCAGCTGTACTCGGAGCAAGGCTTTCTGCCGCGCGCGATCGCGATGGCCAAGCTGATCGCCGAGATCGATCCCAAGCGCATCGAGCTGCTCGCCCGCATCGACCCTACGGCCGCGCGCGAGCTCCATCGCCGCGTGCGGCCCGAGGGCGTGCACGCGGGGGATCGCACCTCGACGCGGCGCGTGCAGGAGCAAGCGATCCAGCTCGAGCCGATCGCCGCGGCCGCCAAGCCGATCGAAGCCAGCGCGCGTCAGCCAAAGCCGAGGCCCAAGGCTGCGGTCGCAGCGGCGCCCCCAGCTCACGAGCCCGCACCGGCGGCGGCCCCGCCCGCTCCGGTCGCGACGGCTGCCGAAACGGCAACAGCAACGCCAGCGCCAGGGAGCTCACGCTTGGCTCGACGGCTGCGCAGGCACGCCAACAGCACCACGATCGACATCGATTTGAGCGACGTCGAGCTTTCGCCGGAGAGCATGCCGATCACGCTCCACGACAGCGATCTGACGCAAGCGGTCGATCCCAACGCCGAACGCGAAGCGTGCCTGCCGCTGCTGCCGCTGTTTGCCGAAGCGCCCAAGGACGCGTTGGCTCAGCTGGCGCGCGAGTCCGAGCTGGTGCGGCGCGGCCATGGCGAGATCGTGATCCGGCGCGGCGATCCCGCCGACGCGCTCTTCGCGATCGTCGAAGGCGCGGTCCGCGTGCACGTGGCGGGTCTCGCGCCCGACGCATTCCCGCGGCTGGCGGCCGGCGACATGTTCGGCGAAGCGTGCCTGCTTTCGAGCGAGCCGCGCCGCGCGGACGTCGTGGTCGAGGGCGAGCTGCTCGCGCTGCGCATTCCAAAGTCCACGCTGAGCTACCTCGCGCGCGTCCACGAAGGTCTCGCGGACGTCCTTTTCGAGCTGATGACCCGGCGTCTGGTGGCGAACCTGATGCACACCTCGGGGCTGTTCGCCGAGCTCGGTCCGAGCGAGCGGCAAGAAGTCGCAGCGGAGCTCGAGCTGCGGCGTGCCCCGGGCGGGACCGATCTATTGATGCTCGGGGGTAGCGCCGACGCGCTCTTGATCACGATCACCG
>JAYUYY010000398.1:0-5844 GCA_043752225.1 Sandaracinaceae bacterium
GATCTCTCGGAACGCGCGCCGCGCCGAACGCCGGATCAGCTCGACGCCGATCGCGAGCGGCGGGAGCGTCGCGAGCGCGACCAGCGAGAGCTCGACGTCCATCGCGAGCATGAAGCCGATCACGCCGAGCACCAGCACGATGTCGGCGATCGCCATCACCGCGCCGGATGAGAACGCCTCGCCCAACGCGTCGATGTCATTGGTCACTCGCGTGAGCACGCGGCCGACGGCGGTGCGATCGTAGAAGCGCACGCGCAGCTTGAGCGCGTGATCGAACACCGCGCGGCGCAGCGTGACCATCGCGCGCTGCCCCGCGAGCTGCATCAGATACGTCTGGCCGAAGCGCCCGATGAACTCGAGCAACACCGCGACGGCGTAGAGCCCGACCATCGACGACCATTGCGTATGCGCGGGCTTGAGCAGCACGGCGTCGACCGTCTGCTTGATCAGGTACGGCTGCACGAGCGCGGTCGCGGCCGTGAGCGGCACCAGCAAACCGCTCACCGCAAGCAGCACCCCGTGCGGCTTCAAGTACGGCCACAGCCGGCCGATCAAACGCATGTCGTAGCTCGGCGAGTCCTCCTGCTCGAGCTGCAGCTCGTCGAGCACGCGCTCTTTGCGGTTGCGCGGGGTTGGCGCTTTGCCCGTGGGCTCGACGCTCTGCGTGCCGTCGGCGCTCATAGTGCGGCGAGCTCCTGCTCTCGCTGTTGGCGGGCGGCGAGCTGGGCGTAGAGGCCGGGCTCTGCGACCAGGCTCGCGTGGGTGCCGCGCTGCACGATCCTGCCGGCGTCGAGCACGATCACTTGATCGCAGCGCGCCGCGGCTGCCACGCGATTGGTGATCAGCACCAGCGTGCGACCGCGCCGCGCGCGATCAAGCGCGTCCAAGATCTTCACTTCAGTCTGGGCGTCGACCGCGCTCAGCGGATCGTCCATGACCAGCACGCTCGGCTCGCTCAAGAGCGCCCGCGCGAGCGCGATGCGCTGCTTCTGCCCGCCCGAGAGCTGCACGCCGCGCTCGCCGACCACGGTGCGAAAGCCTTGCGGCAAGCCTTCGATCTCATCGAGCACCGAAGCTTCGGCCGCTGCGCCGCGGATCCGCTCGAGGCTCTCCGGCTCGAACGGATCCTCGAACAGGTAGCCGACGTTGCGCGCGACCGTGCTCGAGAACAAGAACGGCTCTTGCTGTGCGTAGCCGACGCGCGTGCGCAGCGGTCGTAGCTGCAGATCCGTCACGTCATCGCCGTCGAGAAACACTGTCCCGCGCGGGGTCGCGAGTAGACGCGGGAGCAGCGCGGCGAGCGTGCTCTTGCCGCTCGCGGTGCGCCCTACGATCGCGATCGAGGTGCCGGCCGCGGCGTGAAACGACACGTCGTCGAGCACTTTACGGCCGCCGAGCTCGAAGCTGAGACTCTTCACCTCGAGCTCGCCGCGTGTGCCGGGCGGCTTCGCGTGCGCGTTCTCGACCACCTCGGGCGCGGCGTCGAGGATCTCCATGATGCGCGCATACGAAGCGCGACCGCGCTGCACGACCGCCAGCAAGTAGCCAAGGCCCATCGTCGGCCAGCGCAGGCTCTCGCCGTACGCGAGGAACGCGAGCAAGCCGCCGGGCGTGAGCTCACCGCGCTCGACCATGCTGGTGCCGCGCCAGAGCACGAGCAGCGAGCCGATCGAGCCGATCGAGAGCAGGATCGGCCACATCAAGCCGCGCACCTTGACCAACGCGAGGTTCTGCGTGAGCGCGTTCATGTTGGCTTCGTCGAAGCGCTCGACCTGATCGGCTTCGGTCGCGAACGCACGCACGACGCGGATGCCGCTGAGCGTCTCCTGGACGCGCGATGCGAGCGTGCCGAGCGCCTGCTGCGCGTCGCGGCTATGGCGAAACAGCCGCGTGCCGAGCATTTGCGACGTGATCACGAGCAGCGGATAGGGCAAGAGCGCCATCACGGTCAGCTCGACCGACATGCTCAGCATGAACGCGAGCGCGATCGTGTACGCGAAGATCGAGTTCGCGAGGTTCAGAAAGCCAAAGCCGATCAGCGCTCTCACTTGAGCTAGATCGTTGATCGCGCGGCTCATCGTTTCGCCGGTCGACATGCGCTGGAAGAACGAAGGTCCGAGGCGCTGGAGCTGCTCGAGCACGGATTGGCGCAGGTCGTACTCGACATCGCGCCCGACGTTGAAGATGCGGATGCGCGAGGCGGTGCGGACGAGCGCGACCGAGACCGCGAACACGAGCACGAGCCCCGCCATCTGCGCGACGCGGGCCAGATCAGAGGCAACCAGCGCGTCGAGCGCGTTCTTGAGCAGCCAAGGAATGGTCTTGTCGAGCGCGTTGGTCAGCACGAGCAAGAAGATCCCGCTGACCAGCGCGCGCTTGTATGGAAGCAGGCGCGCGATCAACGTGGACCAGCTCGCGCCGCCCGTCGCTGGCGCAATCGAGACCGCGGGCGGGGTGCGCGCGGCCTGGGCGCTCGACGTGTTGCCTTCGGCCATCAGTTCGTTCGCAGCTCGAGCACGTTGACCGTGGGCCCTAACCGCGTCTCATCGCCCGTGCACGTCGCCGCGCTCCAGCCCACGTCGCGGCCGCTGCCTACGATCATCCGAATCTCACCGGCGCGATCGCTCAGGTCGGCTTCATCGCCGGACAGGATCACGCCTTCATCGCCGGGCAGCTCGATCTCGATCGGCCGCACGTACGCGCCGCACTCGGCGAGCGTGCCGATGCAATCGGCCGCGACGAGCTTGGCGACGTGGCTCTCCGCCAGCTCGGTCGCGTTGTTCCAAATCGTCACCTGCTGGTCGATCGCTGTGCCATCGACGTAGCGCGTGAAGCGCAGGCGCCGCTCGCCGCTCTCGAGCTGCAGCTCCGAGATCGAAAGCGCCTCGCCCTCCTCGAACGGAAAGCCCCAGGTCGGGATGCACAAGCGCTGCGTGTCGGGCGCGGCGTCGCCGGATTGCGCGAACCACTCGACGAGCATGCAGTCGTCGGCGTCGTGCGTGATCTCGCCGACTTCGTAGAAGCCTGGCGCCAGGGCGAGCGCGCTCGCCTCGAGCGTGTAATCGGGGACGCTCTCCGAGCACGTGCTGCCGATCGGCTCGTCGCTGGTCTCGATCCGGTTCAAGTCGTCGCCGATCTCGAAGCGAAAGCGATTGGACTCACCGCGCAGGATGACCCGGCGCGCGATGCGCTGCGCGTCATCGTCGGGCAAGAACTCTTCGATCGCCGCGAGGTCGCGCCAGTACACGCGCTCTTCGCTGCCGTCGGCGAGCGCGATCCAGGCGGCGCCGCACGTGGCATCGCCCTCCCCGGTTCCGAGCGTTGTCGTAGCGTTGGGGGCGAGCACGATCTCGCGCCGCAGGCCGTACGCATCTGGAGTCAGCACGCCGATTCGATCTTCGCGATAGATGCGGCAACCGCCCGCTCCATCGGTCGACGCGATGTGCACGACCAACGTCTCCTCCGAGGCGTTCAACAGCGAGGGCATGTCGGTCTGCACGGCTGCTTTGTCGTCGTCACCGATGGTCGCGATACAAGCAAACGACGCGATCGCGATCCCGATGCGCGTACCGACATGAGCGCCCAACCGGTCCGCGGCGCGCGCGACCGCGATTTCATTCGACTTGCGGCAGAGCGCAGCCGCCCACGGCAACACCACCAGCGCCATCAGGTCGGTGGGGTCGAGCTGAATCGTCGCGTGGCCAAAGCCCATCGCCGAAAACAGCGCTTCCGTGAAGCGCGCGCTGCCGGGATGCAGCTTGATCGCTGCGAGCCCAAGACCGACCAGCGCAGCGGAAGCGATCGAGACTGCGCGCTCGCGCTTCGGAAACGCCCAGCCCAGGAGCAACGCGAGCAGCGGCGGTGCGACCACCAAGCCGGCAAAGTCGCTGAGTTTGCCGGTCAGCCATGCGGGCAATACGCCCGCGCCCTTGAGCAGGTGATCGTTGGCGATCAACACGGCCAGCGCGACCCAATACGCAGGGGTCGCAAAGGCGCGCGGTAAGGCTGATTGAGCGAGCGAGAGCGACGGGGAGATGCGCGATTTCATAGGCGCTCGGGAGCCTATCGGCATCGCGCGCTCTCGCAAGGGCGCGCGTGTCAGTTGCAGCGCCCTCGCAAGGGCGCGCGTGTCAGTGCAGCTTTTCCAAGCCGCGCCACAGCTGATGCGCCTTGCCCGCGGCCGCGGTCTCGCCCAGCGCTTCCAAGATCCCAGGCATCACCAGCTGCACGGTGGGCGAGCTCTTCATCAACGCATCGAGATCGCGCTGCACCGATTTGAGGTCGGCTCCCGCCTCGACGACGATCTTGCCGTACACGAGCCGGTGGTCTTCCTTCGCGGTGTGCGTGTGCTTGTGCATGCTCTCGCCGCTCGCGCAGCGCGCACAGAGTTGCTCGATGCGCTCGGCGTGGATGAAGAGCTTGCAGGCTTCGGGCAGCTTGCTGCTGAGCGCTTCGACGTCGCCTGCGTTCTGCTGCAACGCGACGAACCGAAAGCGGTGCTCCTTGCCCTTGTGCAAGATCGCAAGCAGCGGAAAGCGCGGCACCGGGCGGCCTTCGATCTCGGTGACGCCGATCGGCACCGCGTCCCACAGCACCACGTCGCCGTAGTCGACGGAGGCATCGCGGTACGTCGCGCTCGACACCACGCCGTGCACCGGGCTGAGCGGCGTGACCCACAACAGCTCGAAGCCGACCGAGCGATCGGTCATCGCTTGCGCGCCGTCTGCGCGCGCGTGCCCGGAGCCAAGCGTCGCCGCGCGCACCTGCACCGGCGGCAAGCCTTCGACGACGGGCATCCCCGTGCTCGCGATCTTCGCGTCGTGACCGAGCGCGCGCAGCGCACGCAGCGCAACGTCAGCTCGACCTGCACCGGTCGCGCAGATCGCGAGGTTCCAGAGCACCGGCTTCTCATCGCCGAGCAGCGCCGCGGCGCGTTCATTGGCGATCAGCGCAGCGGGAAACGCGAGCCGCGCTTTGTGCAGGAGCCCGAGATTGAACCAGAAGCCGCCGCGGTCCGGCGCGAGCTCGAGCGCGACCTGAATGTGCTTGAGCGCGCTGTCGTAGTCGCGCTGGATGCGCTTGGCGTTGCCCGCCGCGATGTGCAGATAGCCGGCGATCAAGGGATCGAAGTCATCTTCGCGCAGCGCTTCAAGGCAGCGCTCGGCAGCGCTCGCGGCCAGTGCTGCGGGACCGTCCGCAGCCTGCGGCTCGTCGGGCGCCTTGCGTTCGGCCACGCGGATCAGCGCGTCGCAACCACGCGTGACCAGCGTCGCGTCACTCGGAAAGCGATCGAGGATCGCGCGCACCTCCGCCTGCAAGCTCGGTCGATCCGGCGAGCTGCGCAGCAACCCGAGCCACATCGCGGCGATCTCGGGATCGCTGTCGCGCTCGGCGGTGAGGGCTTCCATGTGCGTCCACGCGCCTGCGAGATCGCTCTGCTCGAGCGCAGCGGCGACCTGTGCAAGCACGGCTTCGGGACGGGGGCTCGGCATAGGCAGCTCGGGTGAAGGGCTGGCAGCAGCTCGGGTGACAGCTCGAGCAAGCGCAGCCAGTGCACCACCGCAACCGCGTGCCGCCAGCCTCGAGCCGCGCGGATCTGGCACCCGCAGCACCCGCCGTCAACTCCCACAGAGCGGTTCGGCGCCTGAGCCCGGATGGGGCCTGTTCAAGCCCTGCGCGACGCCAGGATCGCCGCCTTCGGTCGTAATTCGAGAGAGATTTCACGCGGGCGGCATTCGGCCGTAGGCACGGGCATACGGGAATCTTACAATCAGTCGGTGCGAGGGGAGCCGTCCGGTAAGGGTACGTCGACGCTAGCGATGAGCTGCCGCGCCGTCGGTCTCA
>JAYUYY010000399.1:0-5842 GCA_043752225.1 Sandaracinaceae bacterium
CCAGGTGCACCGCGAGCTCGCGAGCGGCTTGTCGATGCCGGTCGGCTTCAAGAACGGCACCGACGGCGGCGTGCAGGTCGCGCTCGACGGCATTCGCAGCAGCAGCCACCCGCACCACTTCTTGTCGGTCACCAAGCAGGGCGTCGCCGCGATCGTCGCGACGCGCGGAAACCCCGACTGCCACATGATCTTGCGCGGCGGCAACGCCGGTCCGAACTACGACGCGGCGTCGATCGAGAAGGCGGTCGCGCAGCTCGCCAAGGCCGGCTTACGGCCGTGCTTGATGGTCGACTGCAGCCACGCCAACAGCGGCAAGGAAGACGCCAAGCAGCCGGGCGTCGTGAAGCACATCGCCGAGCAAATCGCCGCGGGCTCGCGCTCGATCTGCGGCGTGATGATGGAGAGCTTCTTGCTCGAGGGCCGCCAGGATCACGACAGCGGCAAAGAGCTGAGCTACGGCCAGAGCATCACCGACAAGTGCATGAGCTGGGAGAGCACCGAGCCGCTGTTTGCGATGCTCGCAGACGCCGTGCAGAAGCGTCGCGGGTAGCTCGGCTCGCCTGCGTAGCGCCTGCATCGGCGCCGCATGACGCACGCGTGCGTCCGTGCGCGCGCGCCGATAGCGGTGTCGTTTGCTTCACTCCTAGCCCCGCATGCGCGCGCGCACGTACCGTTGGTCCTTGGGCAATTTGGAGGCGAGGACCGCGATGACTCCTGGACACGACGCCAGGACCGATGAAGAGGCTGCGCCGCCCAATCCGGACAAGCCGAACAAGTCGGCCCAAGCGCTGAATGTCGACGACCCGCAGCTGATCGCGGATCGCTATCGCGTAGATGCGTTGCTCGGGCGCGGCGGAATGGCGTCGGCGTACCGCGTCTACGACCAACGGTTGGAACGCGAGGTGGCGCTCAAGCGCTTCGACCTGCCGAGCGACGACCCGCAAGCCGGGAAGATGTCCGAGCACTTCGAGCGCGAGTTCCACACGCTCATGCAGCTGGCGCATCCGCGCGTGGTGCAAGCCTTCGACTACGGGCGCGATCGCGAGCACCCGTATTACACGATGGAGCTGCTCGATGGCGGCGACTTACGCGAGCTCGCGCCGCTACCTTGGGAGCGCGTCTGCGCGATTGCGTACGACATTTGCTCGGCGCTGTCGCTCTTGCACTCGCGGCGTTTGGTGCACCGCGATCTGACCCCGCGCAACGTGCGCTGCACGGCGGATGGTCGCGCCAAGCTGATCGACTTTGGGTTGCTCTCACCGATGGGTCCGACCGGTACGCTCGCCGGTACGCCGCCGTACGTCGCGCCGGAGCTGGTTCAGAGCATGACGCTCGACGCGCGCAGCGATCTGTTTTCGCTCGGCGCGACGCTGTACTTCGCGCTCACCGCGCGCGTGGTGTTCCCTGCGCGGCGCTTCGATCAGCTGCGCGATTTGTGGCGTAGCAATCCGCTGCCGCCGTCGGCGCTGGTCGAGGGGTGTCCACCCGACCTCGACGCGCTGGTGCTCGCGCTCTTGCGCATCGATGTCGGCTCGCGGCCCAAGAGCGCAGCCGAGGTGATGGAGCGTTTGCGACCGCTGCTCAAGACGCCACCCGATGATGAGCTTTGGACCGGGCGCTCGTTCCTGGTTGCTCCGCAGCTGGTCGGTCGCGAGCCGTTGGTCGGAACGTTGCGTCAGCGGATGGTGCGCACGATGCGCAAGCGCGGTGGCGGCTTCTTGATCGACGCCGAAGCGGGGCTTGGCCGGTCACGCATGCTCGACGCGTTCGTGCTCGAAGCGAAGCTGATCGGCGCGGCGACCGTGCGCGCGAGCGCGGCCGATTCCGCACGTGGTCCGTTTGGCGTCGCGGCTGCGCTCGCCCAGCAGCTGCACGAAGGCGCACCGGAGCTCTCGCGCAGAGCGGCCGCGCGTCATCCCGAGACGTGCGCGATCCTATTTGGCCAAGGGCCCACTGCTCCGCGCGAGATGCTCGTTGGGAACTCCGAGAGCCCGACGCTGTTGCTTGTCAGCTTTGATTCTCCCTTGATCGATGTCACTCGCGCCGATCTCGATCGCACCGCGCTGCTGAGCGCGCTGCGTACTTGGATGTTGGCGATCTCGGAGCAGCGACCGCTCGCGATCGCGATCGACGATTTGGATCGAGTGGATGAGCCCTCGGTCGCGCTGCTCGCTTCGCTGAGCTGGGAAGCGCCCACCCATCGCGTGGTCTACGCCGTGACCACCGAACGTGGAGCGCCGACCACCGCCCCCTCAGCGCTGGACGTGATCGCGAAGCATGCCGAGCCGATCACGCTCGAGCCGCTCACGGAGAGCCAGATCCTAGAGCTTTTGCGCTCGCTCTTCGGCGATGTACCTAACTTGCAGTTACTCAGCCAACGGCTGCAGGCGTTGTGCGCCGGGCACCCGCGCGAATGCATGCTGCTAGCGCAGCATCTCGTCGACCACAACGCGATTCGATTCGAGGCGGGTGCGTGGACGCTTCCTGGCGAGCTCGCAGACGGCCTTTTGCCCGCGAGCATGAGCGACACCTGGCGTGCTCAAATCGAGGTGCTCAGTCCGCTGGCGCGGCGCTTGGGTTTGCTCATCGCGCTCGGCGTGCTGGAAAGACTGAGCCGCGAACGAATGGTCGGCTTAGGCCTTAGCGACACGGCAGCCCTCGACGCGGCGCTCGACGAGCTGGTTGCGCGTCAAGTCATCAGCGGCAACCCCAGCGGCTATGCAATTCGCCACGGCAATCTCGCGCGTCTCCTGACCGAGCTGTCGAGCGAGCAAGAGCTAAGAGAGAGCCATCGCGCGCTCGCTCGTATCTATGAGCAGACTGGGGAGAGCCCGGTCGCGGTCGCTAAACACCTGCTGCTCGGACCCACGCCGGAAGCCGGGCTCGACTACATCATCGCGCGGGCGAAGGACTCCGACGCACGCACCACGCTCTGCACGGAATCCTCCAATCGAGTCGGAGCCGCGCAGACCGCAGTGACCTTCCAGCTCGCGCTGGACGAGGCCAACCGCCTGGGGCGACCGCGGCGTCAGCTGCAAGCGCTATGGGTGATGCTCGCCGGGATGAGCGCGCAAGGTGAAGACGCTGCCACGTACTACGGCTTGCCGTCCGACTGGCTGGAGCAGCTCAAGCGCGACAGCGGTCACTTCGACTATCACCACAGCTTCGATGACTCGATGGAGCCTGTTTTGCGCGTGATGCACGCGTTCGGCAAAGCAACCGAACGTTACGAAGCTACGCCCGAGAACGATCGCGTGCTCGCACCGCAGGAAGCGATCAAACAGCTCGTCTCGTACGTGGTGTTCTCGATCGCTGTCGGCGCGCGCGGCAACGACCTTGCGCTGCTCGCCTCGCTGCCCGCTCTCCTGCAGCCGTTTGCGCCGCTCAACCCCATGGTCGCTGCGATGTTCGACAACTCGCGCGGCACCTTGCAGATGTTTCAAGACAAGCGCGAGCCCGCACTCGCCACGATCCTGGACGTGCTGCGTCAGCTCGACGCGATCACGGGGGCTGACCTCGCGTACGTGGACCGCGTACGCGCCTCGCTTCACCATGCGGCCTCGGAGCTCAATGCCTCGCTCGGTGTTCAGGCCGCTTGCGCCGCGCATCTAGAGCACTCGACGCCCGATCCCAACCAGCGCGTCGCATCCTATTACGTGCGCAAGGTCGCAGCGCTGCAAGCCGGCGACTGGGAAGCGGCGGAGCGTTATCGACAGCAGGCCGAGCTCATCGCGCTGCAGAGCAAAGCGCGTTCGATGTTCTCGTCACTCGCCGGGGAGCTCGATGCGCATGCGATGGCGCGCGACCTCACCGGCCTCAAACAGGTCCGCGCCGGGCTCCATGCGATGGCCGCGACTCATCCGGGCTGGGTGCCCCCAATGCATGTCGCCGATGCGCACTACTACCGTCTATGCGCGGATATTCCTGCTGCGCTCGCGGCTGCACGGGTCGGGCGCGGCATGGCCGAGGTGAGCCGACGGTGGGCGACCGCAGCGCTCACCGTCGAGGTGGAGCTGCTCGTCGAGCTTGGACAAGCAGACGATGCACAGCAACTCGCAGAGCCCGAGCTTTCGCGCTGCGAGCAGGACGATTTGCATTATCTCGCACGCGGGCTTGCATGCGCGCTCGCCATGGCCGAAGCCAAGCTCGGAAATGAGAGCCAGGCGATCCGCCGCATCGAACGCGTGATTGAGCAACAGCAGGCGCTCGGAGTGACCGGCTTGCAGCTCGGTCGCTCGTACGAGCACTGCGCGCGCGTCGCGATCTGGTCGCGCGACGTCGCCGCGTTCGAGCGCTACGCGGCGCTCGCGGCTGTGCAGTATCGGCCCGGCGAGAGCTCGGTTCTCGGCGCGTTGTACGAGCGCCTCATGGACGAGGCGCGCGCGGCGGGTGTGAGCGACACACGCAGCAACCCGGCGGATCCGCGCGCGGAACGCAGCCTCACGACCGGCATCACCGCGCACGTCTCGAGCGCGCTCACCGGCTGCAGCGATGCGAGTGAGCGCGCGCAGCGCGTGCTTGCTCTGCTATGTCACCGCGGCTCGAAGACGCGCGGCTTTCTGTTCTTGCTCGGCAATGACGGTCTAACGCTGAGCGCTTCGAACACGATCTGTCACACGCCCGCCGAGCTCGAAGCGTTCGCGCGGCGCTATCTGGAGCTCGAGCTCGAAGACAATGAGCTCACCCTGACCGCTGCCGACGTCGCGGACATGCTCGACAACGGCAGCGCCAGTGGGGTGTTCGTCGACCAAGGCGGTGCTCGCTACCGAGCCCAGCTGCTCTCGGCCGACGTCGCAGGCGCGACGCGGATCGTCGGCATCGCAGTGCTGAGCGTAAGCGAGGATGTGGACTCACTGTCGGTGCACCGGGTCGCGATTGAAATTGCGCGTCACTTGCTCGAGGTCGACGAGACTCGCTCAGCCCCTGCGGCGTAACGCGCGTACGCGAGCTAGTACAGCCGCCCGCAAGTTCGATCATGCGTGAGCTACGCTCACCTCGTGAGTGGGTGGGGCGTCTTTTATTGTAGAGACGGCTTTGCCGGTGGGGCGGGAGAACGGCGCACGTCCTCCCGATAATAAAAGTGGCGACGTACGCCGGAGCGGAAATCCGGAACGGATTTACGAACCGGGGTACTAGTTGCAGCTCGTAGTGGCGGTCGGGCTGAAGCTCGCAGCGAGCGAGCAGCTGACCGCGCCGCGCACGTGGATGCGTCCGACGCTGCCGCCGCCACCACCACCGTGATCGTTTGCGTCGGTGAACACGCCGCCGTTGACTCCGTTGCCGCCTACTCCCGGTGCGAGGCCTTGCACGCTGCCGAAGCCGCCGTTGCCAGAGCTGGTCTCGCCGGTGCTGCCGCCGAGGGCGGCCACTGCGCTGCTGATGTTGCCGTTTGCTCCGGCTTGGCCGGTGCCGCTCGCGGTCTCATTGCCCTCTGCGCCTCCGCCACCGTTCGCGGTGAGCCACGCGCCTGCGACCGCGTTGATCGTCTCAGCCTCGAGCAGGATGCCGCCGCCTGAGCCACCGCCGCCGCCGCCGGACTCTTGCGTCGTCGACGCGCGGCCGCCTCCGCCACCGGCGGCCAGGATCGCGGTCGCGCTCAAGGTGATGTTGCCGGTCACCGACAATTGGAACGCACCGCCACCCGCGCCACCGGCGCCGGCTACGCCATCACCGTCGCCGCCTTTGCTTCCGGGACAGCCGGCGAGCAATGGCGACAGCGTTGGCGAGCTGCGCAACACGCCGCCCGTTCCACCTGCAGGGGCGCTGCCGTCACCGCTGGTGCCGCCGCTCGCACCCGCGGTCGCAAACGCACCGCCTCCACCGCCACCGCCGCCGCTGCCGC
>JAYUYY010000400.1:0-2194 GCA_043752225.1 Sandaracinaceae bacterium
CCGATCGCCATCGCGGCGACCGCAGGGCGCGTGTTGTCGAACGTCTGCATCACCTTGCCGAACGCACCGCGCTTATCACCCTCGGCGACGTCGGCGACGCCGAGCAGGTTGTCCTTCGGGATGCGGCAGTTGGTCAGCAGGATGGTCGCAGTGTCTGAAGCGCGAATGCCTAGCTTGTGCTCGAGCTTCACCAGCTCCATGCCCGGCGTGCCCTTGGGGATCACGAACGACTTGATCGCGGCCTTGCCCTTGCTCTTGTCGATCGTCGCCCACACGACGACCGTGTCGCAGCGACCGCCGGCGGTGACGAAGATCTTCTCGCCGTTGAGCACCCACTCGTCGCCATCGAGCTCGGCGGTGGTGCCGATCGAGGCGGAGTCGGAGCCCGATGCCGGCTCGGTGATCGCCATCGACGCGTACACGTGACCGAAGCGCTCCTTCTGCTCGGGCGTCGCGACCGCTGCGATCGCCGCGTTGCCCAGGCCTGCGCCGGGCACCGAGAGCATCAAGCCGACGTCGCCCCAGCACATCTGCATGACCGTGATCACGCTGCCCATGTTGTTGCCGTTCTGAACGGTCTCGGGCTTCTTGCGCTCCTTCTTCTCGGTCGGCGCAGCCTTGTCGCCAGCGGCTGCCTTGGCCTTCGCTGCGGCCATCGCGGGACGGCGATCGAGGATCGCCAGCTCCACCGGCACGTCGTGCTCTTGCTTGTCGTACTTGCGCGAGACCGGTCGAAAGACGTTCTTCGCGATCTCACGCATGAACTGGGCAGCGCCCTCATGTTGCTCGGACAGCTCGAGATAGATCATGACTTCACCTAATTGCGGATTGCAGCGGTAAGGAGCGCACGCGTTGTTTCGATCGCCTCAGACATAGAGCGAGCCCTCGAGCACGGCGACCGCGCGCAGGTTGCGATACCAGAGCTCGACCATGTGCTCGCGGATGAAGCCGTGACCGCCGAGCAGCTGCACGCCGTCGGTACCGATCTTCATGCCCATGTCGGCGCACTGCACGCGCGCCAGATACGCTTCGCGCTTCACGTCGAGCCCGGCCTCGGCGCGCGAAGCTGCGCGATACGTGATGAGGCGCATGCCATCGAGCTCGATCGCGATGTCGGCGATCGCGAACGCGACCGCTTGGCGATGCGTGATCGGCTCGCCGAATGCCACTCGCTGGTTGCAGTAGTCTTTCACGTAGTCGAGCACCGCCTGGCCGACGCCGACCGCGAGCGCGCAGACACCGATGCGCGACAGATCGACCAGTCGCTTGAGGTCGAAGCGCTCGAGCTTCGCACTCGCCGGCACGACCGCGTCTTCGAACGTCACGCGCGACAGCTCGAGTGGGCGCAAGCCCATGTGGCTCTCGCGCTCGGCGCGCACGCCGCTCGTGCCTTTCGCGACCACGAACGCGGCGGGGCCCGCGCCTTCTTCGTTCGCGATCACGAGCAACGCTTCGGCGCTGCCGCCGAACGGCACCATCGTCTTCTCGCCGCGCAGCACGTAGCTCTCGCCGCGCTTCACCGCTTTGAGCGCGGGCTTGAGCGGATCGAAGCGCAAGGTCGGCTCGAGCAACGCGATGCCCGCAGGCCGGAAGTCGTTGCCGGTGAACGCCGGCAAGAGCTGCTCTTGTTGCGCCGCGCTGCCGAAGTCGATCACCGCGTTCACGAACGAGAGCGAAGACATCGCGCCGATCGCGAGCGACATGTCTCCGTACGCGAGGTCTTCGGCGATCAGCACGTTGCTGACCGGCGAGCGCGCCGCGCCAAAGCCGCCCAGACTCTCTTCGATCGGCACGGTCGTGAAGCCGAGCTCGTTCGCGCGGTTGTAGAAGCCATCCGGCGCTGCGCTCGCTTCGTCGGCCTTGCGCGAGATCGGCCGCATCTCAGCGTTCACGAAGCGACGCACGGTTTCGCGCATCAGCTTTTGGTCATCGGTCGGCGTGAGATCGAACAGGGGTTTCACGGTGGCGGACATGGTTCTCCGTGGCGCTGACTAGCGCGCGTACTGCGCTCTACCCACCCAAAGAAGCGGGCGTGGCCGTCACGAGGATCGACCCGACGCTTCGCTGAACGCTCCGACCGACTAAGTCAGGCCGTTCAATCTGGCTAGACTTGCACGAGAACGCGCCAACGTCGATGCGCTCTCGCTGCGCCTAACCCGCGCAGGCTTATCAGTCGCTAGGATTCGCGGCCGAT
>JAYUYY010000401.1:0-2193 GCA_043752225.1 Sandaracinaceae bacterium
GAGCCTTGGCTCTTGTGCACGCTCATCGCGTACACGCTCTCGTGCGCGGGCAGCCGCGCCAGCGAGATCAGACTGAACGCCTCGCCGGCTCCGCCGACCTTCGGGAAACACGCCCGCAGCTGCTCCTGGTGATCCTCGTGCAGCACACCCACATCGCCGTTGAACAACTTCGAGTCGTAGTCATTCTCGGTGACCAAAATCGGCCTGCCATCGTAGCGCCCACCTGCGATCGAGCGCAGCACGCCAGCTTCGTGCAAGGCCTGCTCGATGCGGCGATTGAGCTCGACCACGCCATACGGCCCGTTGCGGTGTGCGCAAAGCACGCGAAAGGCCTCGAGCTGAGCGAGCCGCGCCTCGATGGCGCGCTCGCGAAAAAGTGGCGTAAAAGCACGCACGCTCGAGCTGAACAGCTCGGCGTCGATCGCGGGGGCGTGCGAGCGCGCGTGGGCACCGGTAGCGACCGCGTGCTCGCGCAGCACCACGTCCTGTCGATTCGGATCGCGCAGCACGGCCAGCGCAGCGTCGACATCGCCGATGCGGATCGCTTCAGCCAACGCGCGAATGCCGCTGTCGGCTTTGAAGCGCCGCGTCTTCGTCAGCTCCACGATCGCGCGCGCCAACGGGCGCATGGGCTGACTCTGCTGTGCGCGCGCCAGCCCTGCGCCGCAGATGTCTCCGAGCACGGCGCCGGCTTCGACCGACGCGAGCTGATCTTTATCGCCGAGCAACACCAAGCGCGCGCTCTTCGGAACGACCTGCAAGAGACGCGTCATCAATGCCAAGTCGACCATCGACGCTTCATCGACGATCACGACATCGGCGACGAGCGGCTCGAGCTCCGCCCCGGCACCGCGCCGATCGGTGTCGCGACGCACGCCCAGCGCGCGGTGCAGCGTGCTGGCTTCATCGCGGATCTCCGCGCGGACTCGTTCATCGCAGCGCAGCTCGCCTTTGGCTTTGCGCACCGACTCCGCGAGCCTCGCGACCGCCTTGCCGGTCGGCGCGAGCAGCAGTACGCGCGGCGCTTCTCTGCGGTGCGCGAACGCTTGCTCGATCAACAGCGCGAGCACGTTCACGACCGTATGCGTCTTGCCAGTGCCCGGGCCGCCGGTGATCACGGTGAAGCGCGAGCGCACGGCGCGCTCCGCAGCGAGCCGCTGAAGATCCGGGCCCTTCGCTTCGGATGCCTCCTCGAGCGGCAGCGGCGCAACCGTCGGCTCGAGCGACAGCGACATCTGCGCTTGACCCTTGCCGGCGCGCGCGCGTTTCTTCGGCTCGGCAGCCGGTAGCGGATCGCGCGGCGAGCGCGTTGGAAACAAGCGCTCGAGACCCGCTTGCAACACCGCTTCGTCGACCTCGAGCGCGGCGGGCTCGGCGAGCGCAGTGACGCTCTTTGCGACGGCGCGCTCTTGGTCGTACAGCCGGCGCAAGTACAGGCGATCGCGCGCGTCGAGGTAGAGCGGGCGAGCGTGCGCTTCGTCATCCGCGACGAGCTCGCTCGCGCGCAAGGCGGCGAGCCACTCGTCGAGCGCAGGCCAGGTCAGCGCGTGCTCGTCGTCGTTTGCGACGAGCGGCGCTTGCAACCACGAGCGCAAATCGAGGCAGACGTGGCCGGCTTGCGCTTGGCGGCTCGCGAGCGCGACCGCGACCAGCACGCGCTCGTCGCGTTCTTCGCCCAATCGCGCAAGCGCGCGCGCGAGCTGCACGTCGAGCGCGGAGAGCACTCCGGCGCTGCGCAGCGCTTGAAGGTCGCTGGTCATGCGCCCTGCCCTCCGCGCAGCAAGCTCGACAAGCCTTCGATCAACGCGCGCGACGGACGCTCCGCATACACGCCGGGCACATTGCCCTTGTGTCCACCCGAGCCATCCATGCCGCGCACGAACAAGTAGTAGTAGCCGCCGATGTGCCGGTCGTAGTCGTAGTCGCGCAGGCGAGTGCGCAAGTACCGATGGAGCGCGAGCGTGTAGAGGTACGCCTGCAAGAAGTAGTGATGCGACTGCATCTCGGCGATCAACCGCGGCTGCGCGTAGCCAGCGACAGTCACGCCGAGGTGGTTCGATTTGTAGTCGACGACGTAGAACTTCTCGCCGCGGCGCATCACCAGATCGATGAAGCCGCGCAAGAAGCCTTCCGCTGTGCCTTCGCGCAGCCCGCGCACGCGTTCGGCATAGCCAGGCGCGAGCGCCGGCGAGG
>JAYUYY010000402.1:0-2190 GCA_043752225.1 Sandaracinaceae bacterium
CTCGATGCGGATCGCCGGCTTCGAGAAGGTCGGCAGCGTCGCCGCCCATCAGCTCTGGATCCCGCTGCGCGAAGAAACCTTGCACGCGTATGAAAGCATCGCGAAATCGGTGTGTGCGCGCGGCAACCCGGAGACGCGAGTGCTCGCCCCGTACGGTTTGCTCGCGTTGCTGCGCGAGCGCGGCTGCGCGAGCTCGGCGATCGATGCGGTGTTGGTCGATGAGACGGCGATCGATGAGACGGCGATCGATGCGGTGGTGGCCGATGGCGCGACGCTCGACGACACGAAAGCCGCGGAGCAACCGCTGAGCGACGTGGCGCGCACCGAGCTCGAGGCCGCGGTCAGCGTGGACCAAGACGTGGTGGGCGAGAGAAAAGGCTGGCTCGATCGCGCGCTGCGCAAATTGAAGCTGGACCTAGTCGTGATGGCGCCCGGCGCGTACCGCACGAACCGCCGAGTCCAACTGTCGATCAAAAAAGCCGGGCTGACTGCCACCGCTCAGATCGAGGCCTACCGCTTGTACGAACGCCCCACGCCGGTGGAGCCTGCCGCGACCGACGAGCCGGCGTCCCGGCCCGTCGCAACCCCGAAATGAGCAGCGCTTCGAGCACACCTCACCCGGCCGGTCCTCGAGCGAAACGGCTCACGACTCTGCTGTACGCGGGCGTGCTCGCGATCACCCTCGCGGCCGGCATTGGCTTTTTTTGGCCAAGCCTCGAGCAAGGCCTCTTCGCGGACGACTACATCGCGGTCGCGATGCTCGAGAACGTGTTTGCTGCGCCGCGCGGCCCGTTCGATCTGTTCGACTTCGCGAGCGGGCAGCGGGCCGACGTCGCAGCGCTCAAGCGCTTGGGCTCGATCCCGTGGTGGGCACCGCCGAACTTTCGCGTCTCGTTCATGCGGCCGCTCTCGAGCGCGCTGTGGCACATCGATCGCGCGCTCTTCGGCAGCTGGCTGGTCGGCTATCACCTGCATTCGATCGCCGCGTGGTCGCTGCTGGTGATCGCAGCGGCCGCGCTCTATCGCGCGCTTTTACCGCTCTCCATCGCGTTGCTGGCGCTGCCGATGTTCGCGCTCGATCAGAGCCTGCACTTCCCGGTGATCTGGCTTTCGAATCGCGGTGGGTTGTACGCGATCGCGCTCGGCATCGTGGGGCTGCACGCCCACGTGCGCGCGCGCGAACGCGGATCAGTCGCGTGGGCAGCGCTGAGCGCCGCAGCGTTTTCGATCGCGCTCGCGTTTGGTGAATGGGCGTTTCCGATGCTCGCCTACGTGCTCGCGTACGAGCTCGTAGAGGGGCCCGGAACGCTCGGTCAGCGCGCGCGTGCGCTCGCGCCCACCGCCCTGCTCGGGCTCTTGTTTCTCTACTTGCGCAGCACGCTCGGCTACGGCGCGACAGGCTCTGGCGCATATGTCGACCCCGGCTCCGAGACCGGGCGCTTTCTGCTCGCGCTGGTCGGACGCGTCCCGGTGTTCATCGCCGACATGCTGTTCAACATCCCGTCGAGCCAGTGGGATCACGGAAGCCCCTGGCGCGAGACGATGCTCAACCTCGAGCTGATCCCGCCGCAGCTCTGGGTGCGACTTCCGGAGTGGCGTTTGTTCCACGCCATCATCGGCTTTGCGGCCTGCGCCCTGCTGATCGCGCTGGCCCGCATCGGCCTCTGCGGCCTGCCGCTCGCCCAGCGCAAGCGCATGCGCTTCTTGCTGCTCGGCGCGATGTTCTCGCTCGTGCCCGTGGTCGGCTCGTTTCCCTCGACGCGGCTGACGATGGCGGCGTTCTTGGGCATCGCGCCGTTGCTCGCGCTGACGCTCACGCGTTTGGCACGCAGCGCGTATCGGCACGCGACGAGCGCGCTCGACACGCGCCGCGCGATGCTGCGCGCGAGCCTGGGCGCGAGCCTCGCGTACGTGACGCTGCTCGCGATCGTCAGCCTGCACGTGATCGACCCGCTGGATGCGAACGTCGGCCCGATGATCGACCAGCACCGCACGACCGCGCGCTGGGTGATGAGCGCGCCGCTCGATCGCGCTCGCGTCGCCGAGCAACACGTCTACTTGCTGGCGAGCGGTGAGTTCACGACCACCTTTTACTTCGCGTACATCTGGGCCGCGAACGGCGGCGCGATGCCGCGTTCGGTACAGCCACTCGTCGCGGCGCCCTTCGCGATCGACGTCACGCGCAGCGGC
>JAYUYY010000403.1:0-2186 GCA_043752225.1 Sandaracinaceae bacterium
CGATCGAGCGCTTTGGGCATGCACAGCGCCGGTCCGATCAAGAGCTGATCGGAGGGATCGACCGCGACGTACGACCACGAGCGCACCGCGGCGAGCGGCGTGTAGCCGAGCGCCTTGGCCTTGTCCGCGCTCATCAGGATCGTGGCCGCGCCGCCATCGGTGAGCGGGCTCGCATTGCCCGCGGTCACCGTGCCGTCCTTGCCGAACGCCGCGCGCAGCTTGCTGAGCTTCTCCATGTTCGTATCCGCGCGCACCAAGTTGTCGGTGTGCACGAAGCCGTCCGGCGTCTCGACGCGCGTGATCTCGTTGTCGAAGCGACCGGCCGCGATCGCCTTGGCCGCGCGTTGATGCGAGCGCAGCGCGAGCGCATCCGAATCCACGCGCGCGATCTCGTTGCGCTTGGCCATGCGTTCGGCCGACTCGCCCATCACCTCACCGGTGGTGCGCTCCGCGATCTTCGGCACCTTCGGCATGATCTCCGAGAGCGGCATCAGCTGCGAGAGCACGCCGAGGTAATCGGTCGCGGTCGCCTTGCCGCCGAGCACCATCGGCCCGAGCACGTGCACGAGCTTAGGCGGGAACGCGATCGGCGCGTTGCTGGTCGAGTCCGAGCCGCCTGCGATCACGACATCCGCCTCGCCGCGCTCGATCATCGCAGCTGCATCGGTGATCGCTTGCAGGCCCGACGCGCATGCGCGCGTGACCGTGCGGCCCTCGATCGAGTACGGCAGCTTGAGGTCGAGCACGATCTCGCGCGCGATGTTGACCGAGAGCGGAGGCAGGATCACGCCGCCCCAGACGATCGACTCGATTTCTTTCGGATTGAGCTCGAGCTTTTTGATCAAGCCCGAGACCGCGGCCGCGCCGAGCGCGATCGTGTCGAGCTTGGTGAGATCCGTGAATGCCTTGCAGAACGGCGTGCGCAAGCCGCCGACGATGACTGCGCGACGACCCGCTTTGACCGATGATTTTGCCATGTGCCTTACGCTCCGATCAGTGCGCCGCCGCAGACGCGCAGCACGTTGCCAGTGAGACCCGCGGCGGAAGGCGCCGCGAAAAATGTGATCGCTTGCGCGACGTCCTCGGGCAGCCCGCCCTGTCCGAGCGCGGCGAGCCTGCGCCCGACCTCGCGCACCACGACCGGCATCGCTGCGGTCATGCGCGTCTCGATGAAGCCCGGCGCGACCGCGTTGACTGTGATGCCGCGCGGCGCGAGCTGGCCGGCGAGAAACTTCGTCAAGCCGATGACACCGGCCTTCGACGCGCCGTAGTTGGTCTGGCCCATGTTGCCGGCGATGCCGCCGATCGAAGACAAGCTGATGATGCGGCCGTTGTCGTGCAGCGCGCCGTTCAAGAGCGCGTCGGTGATGCGCAGGATCGCATCGAGGTTAATCCCGAGCACTTGATCCCAGCGCGCCTCGTCCATGCGCGCGAGCGTGCGGTCGCGCGTGATGCCGGCGTTGTGGACCACGATGTCGACGCCGCCGTGCGTCTCGAGCAAGTAGCGGCTGATCTTCTGCGGCGCGTCGTCGGCGAGCACGTCGCACGCCAGCACGCTGCCGGAGATCGAGCTCGCGACGTGGCTCAACGCATCGTCGTCCTCGGGTCGATCCAAGCACACCACGTGCGCGCCTTCGGCCGCGAGCGCGTGCGCGGTGGCTTCGCCGATGCCGCGCGCGGCGCCGGTCACGATCGCGATCTTGCCGGCCAACGCTTGCGGGTAGGCGTCCTCGCCGTCCCACGCGGCGCGCGCCGATACGCGCAGCGGCTGCGCGGTCACGAACGCGGAAGCCGCGCTGAGCAAGTAACGCAGCGGCGAAGCGACGCGATCATCGGCGCCTTCGTCGACGTAGAGCAGGTTGGCGGTGATCGCCTTGCCGCCGAGCTCCTTGGCGAGGCTGCGCGTGAAGCCTTCGAGCGCTTGGCGCGCGGCCGCTTGACCGACGCTGCGCGCGGTCTCCGGTGGCCGCCCGATCACGACTGCGCGACCGTGCGTGCCGAGCGGACGCAGGTACGTGTGGAACACGTCGTAGAGCTGCTTGAGATCCGCGGTGCTCGCGACCGCGGTCGCATCGAGCACGATCGCGTGCAGCGTCTCCATGCTCTCGGCTTCATCGGGCGTCACCATGCGGCTGGTGCGGCCGTAGGCTTCGCTCGGCCCAGCGAACGTCTCGCGTAGCGCGTCG
>JAYUYY010000404.1:0-2185 GCA_043752225.1 Sandaracinaceae bacterium
GACACTCACAGCGACCGTTTTTCTTCGAGGAGAGGCCCATGCGCGCGTCGTGCGGCTCATATTTGACGCTTTCGATTCTTGTGCTCGCTGCAACTGCCCATGCGCAGCAGCCGGGGGATACACCTACGAGCTCCGCGAGCCCGACCCGCAAAGTCGGTAGCTCGCAAGTCTCGAAGCTGATGATCCAAGGCGGGAAGGAACACGCCGAAATCATCATCGATGGGACCTTCGCCGTGCCCGTCTACGAGGTGAATCCTTTCGACGACGGCAAGCGTGTCGTCATCGAGGTGACGGGCGCTCAGCTGACCTCACGCGGCGTAGACGTCGAGGGCAGCGCAGCGCTCGTCGTGCGCTCCACGGCTTCGACGACCGCGAAAGGCGTGCGCATCGAGATCGGCCTCACGCGTGCGACGCCGTACGTCGTGCGCGCCGAGCGCGGCCGCATTCGGTTGGTGTTCGATGCACGCAACGAAGAAGCGAGCGCGCGGCCTGCAGCCGGGCCGGCGAAGGTCGAGCACATCATCCTCGAGCGCCGCAATGGGCGCGACCGCGTGGTGGCGCAGCTCGATCGGCCGGCTGACTTCCGCGTCTTGCCTCCGGATCAGGGGATGTCGCGGCTCGAGATTCGCGGCGCGCAGCTCTCGCCCGAAAGCGCGAAGCACCTCGAAGGCGACTCGTCCTCGGTCGTGCGCACGGTGGACGCCGCGGATCAAAACGGGCGCGTCGTGCTCGACGTGGCTGCGAACGGGTCGAGCGCGACTGCGATTCGCGAAGGCAACCGCATCGTGTGGTTGTTCGCGCCCGGGAAGGTTCGCGACGACGCTCGGGCTGGGACGACGACGATCGCACGCGAGCAGTCGGTCGAGGTCGACGGCGAGCAAGTGGCAGCGTTCCTGAGCGACGTGCCGCTCCAGATCGGCGCTGCCAAATCCGAGCGTTCGTACTCGGGTCGCCGCATCGATCTCGATCTCAAGAACGCCGACATCCACAACATCCTTCGCCTGCTCTCCGAGGTCGGCAACGTCAACGTCATCACGAGCGACGACGTCGGTGGCTCGGTGACGATCAAGATGAAGTCGGTGCCGTGGGATCAGGCGCTCGACGTGATCTTGAGCGCGAAGGGGCTCGGAGTCGTGCGCCGCGGCAACCTGCTGCGCGTCGCTCCTCAAGCGGTGCTCGAGAAGGAACGCGAGCTGGCGATCGCACGCCAAAAGCAACGCATCGAGCTCGCGCCGCTCGAGACCCGGCTCATCCCGGTGAGCTACGCGACGGCCGCCGAGCTCTCGGGCCGCGCCAAGGAGCTGCTGACACCACGCGGCACGGTTTCGGTCGACACCCGCACCAACATGCTCGTAGTGCGCGACGTCTCCGACAACCTCGACGATGTCGAAGAGCTGGTGAGCAGCCTCGACAGCCAGACGCCGCAGGTGTTGATCGAGGCGCGTATCGTCGAAGCGACGACCTCGTTCTCGCACGACGTCGGTATCCAGTGGGGCGGCAGCATCGTCGCGAGCTCGGCGACCGGCAACCCGACCGGTCTGGTCTTTCCGAGCGACGTGACCGTCGCGGGTGGTGCGACCGACGGTCAGACACCGACCGCAGGTCTGTCGCCATTCTCGAACGCGGCGCCCAACCCGAACTTCGTCGTGAACTTCCCGGCGCCTGCAGGTACCGGCCAAGGTGGCGCGCTCGGTTTGTCGCTCGGCAGCTTAGCGGGCAACTTCAATCTAGCGGTGCGTTTGTCCGCGTTCGAGACCACCGGTCACGTTCGCATCATCAGCTCGCCGCGCATCCTGACCCTCGACAACAGCGCGGCGACGATCTCGCAGGGCACGTCGATCCCGTACTCACAGGTCAGCGCACAAGGCGTGCAGACCGCATTCCAAGAAGCGCGTCTATCGCTCACGGTCACGCCGCACGTGACGAGCGATGGCGCGGTGGCGATGGCAGTGAACGTGTCGCGCGATGAGCCCGACTTCAACCAGACCAGCGCGCGCGGCGACCCGACCATCTTGAAGCGCAACGCCACCACCAACCTGCTCGTCCAAGACGGACATACCGCGGTGATCGGCGGCATCTACACGCGCAACACTGGCGTGGGCTACGACCGAGTGCCGTTCTTCGCCGACATCCCGGTGATCGGCATCTTGTTCCGACATTCGAACAATCGCGACGCGCGCAACGA
>JAYUYY010000405.1:0-5819 GCA_043752225.1 Sandaracinaceae bacterium
GCAGGCCGAGGTCGGCCAAGCCGATCGCGACCAACAGCAGCCCCAGGTGCCGCACCACGAACAGCGCGCGCGCATCGGGTCGCAGGTCCTGCATCTGCACGCCCGGCATGCCCTGAGCCGCGCCGTACGTTTGCGCCGCGAGCGCGAGCAACGTGCCGAGGACCAGCACGCTCATGATCCTCTTCGTCCGGCGCTCGCTGTCATGCGCGTACGCCCACGGCATCAGCGCGCCGGCTGCGAGCAGCAAGAGCCCGAGCGTCAACGCCGTCTGGTGCAGCGCGCCGATCGGCCCGGGCAGCATGCCTATATAGAGCAGCGAGCCGGGGACCTGGAGCGCGAGCAGCTCGCAGGCACCGGCCACGCCCGAGAGCGCGAGCACGATCACCGCAAAGCGAATCATGCGTGTGCTGCTGTGCTCGAGGCTGGTCGCGAGCTTCGTCATACGCGCGCAGTCGTACCACCGCGCGCGGATGACTCCTAACTACGCGCCTTGGCCCGTCTTGCCGCTCGGTGTACACACGGCGCCATGCTCGACTTGCGATATGTCGTGGAGAATCTCGATGCGGTACGCGCGCAGCTCTTACGCCGCGGTCCCGGTGCGGCAGCGAGCCTCGATGAGATCGCTCGGCTCGCGCCGTTGCGCATCGAGGTAATCAAGTCGCTCGAAGCGCTGCGCCAAGAGAAGAACTCGGCCAACGAAGCGATGGCCAAGCTCGACAAGAAGGGCGAAGAGTTCGCGACCAAGCGCGAAGCGATGAAGCGCATCTCGGATCAGACGAAGATCCTCGAGCAAGAACAACGCTCGGTCGACGAGCTGATCGAGCAAGCGTTATTGGGCGTTCCAAACTTGCCGTCGGAGCAGAGCCCGAACGGCAAGAGCGAGCAGGATAATGTCGTGCTGCGCGTGATCGGCGAGAAGCCGGGCTACGCGTTCGCACCCAAAGAGCACGACGCGATCGGCACGCAGCTCGGCATCATCGACTTTGCGCGCGGCGCGAAGCTGAGCGGCGCGCGGTTCTCGGTCTTGATGGGCGCGGGCGCGCGGCTCGAGCGCGCGCTGATGATGTTCATGCTCGACCTGCACACCGGTGCGCACGGCTACACCGAGGTCTGGCCGCCCGCGCTGGTCGGAAGCGAAGCGCTGCGCGGCACCGGACAGCTGCCGAAGTTCGCGGCCGATCTATTCAAGCTCGCGAGCTTCGAAGACGTCGACTCCGGTGCGGAGAGCAACGGCCGCGAGCTGTACTTGATTCCGACCGCTGAAGTGCCGATCACCAATCTGCACGCGGACGAGATCCTCGAAGCCGATCAACTGCCGGTTAAGTACTGCGCGTACACGCCGTGCTTCCGCAGCGAAGCTGGCAGCTACGGCAAAGACACGCGCGGCATGATCCGCCAGCACCAGTTCGACAAAGTAGAGCTCGTGCGCTTCGAGACTCCCGAGAACGCGGAGGCCGCGCACCTCGAGCTGACGCAGCACGCCGAGACTGTCTTGCAAAAGCTCGGCTTGCATTACCGCGTGATCGAGCTGTGCGCGGGCGACATGGGCGCGGGCGCAAAGCGTTGCTTCGACATCGAGGTCTGGCTGCCGGGGCAGGATGCGTTTCGTGAGATTTCGAGCTGCTCTTGGTTCGGCGACTATCAAGCGCGCCGCGCGAAAATCCGCTACCGCCCCGCGAAGGGCGAGAAACCGCGGCTCGTGCACACGATCAACGGCTCGGGCCTCGCGATCGGCCGCACGTTGGTCGCGATCTTGGAGCAGTACCAAGAGGCCGATGGCTCGGTGCGCGTGCCCAAGGCGCTCGTTCCTTATATGGGCGGGCTCGAGATCATTCGAGCGCGCGCGTGAGCCTAGACAGCACGCGGCCTGCCGGCGTGCGAGAGCTCGTCGAGCTCGCTCCGTACACCACGCTCAAGCTCGGCGGGCCGGCGCGCTACTTTCTCGAGGCGCGCGATGAGGCCGCGCTGTGCGAAGCGCTCGCGTGGGCGCGCGCGCAAGCGTTGCCGGTGGCGCTGCTCGGTGGCGGCAGCAATCTGGTGATCGCCGACGATGGCTTTCCAGGTCTCGTCATCGCGCTGCGCACGCGCGGCATCGCGATCGGCGCGATCGAGCAGGACGCGCGCGGCGAAACGATCGCGCGCGTCACGGCGGCAGCGGGCGAGCCTTGGGATGATTTCGTCGCGCGCTGCGTGAGCGAAGATCTCGCCGGCATCGAGTGCTTGTCCGGGATCCCGGGGCTGGTCGGTGCGACGCCGATTCAAAACGTCGGCGCGTATGGCCAAGAGGTCAGCCACTCGATCGCGAGCGTGCGCGTGCTCGAGCGCTCGAGCTTGCAGATGCGCGTGCTCGAAGCCAGCGAGTGCGCGTTCGCCTATCGCGACAGCGCGCTCAAGCGTGACCCCGAGCGCTTCATCGTGCTCGAGGTGACCTTTATCTTGAACAAAGGTGGCGCGCCCAGCGTGCGCTATGCGGAGCTTTCGAATGCGCTCGCGTCAAGCTCGGATGCGCGCGTGACGCTGGCGCAGACGCGCGAGACGGTGATCCGGTTGCGCCGCGCCAAGAGCATGGTGCTGCCCGACGCAGATCAAGCTGGCGACGAGAACAGCCGTAGCGCGGGCTCTTTCTTCCTCAATCCGATCGTGCGCAACGAGCAAGCCGACGCGCTCGCCGCACACCTGCTCGCCGAAGGTACCCTCGCGCGTAGTGAGGATTTGCCGCGCTACGTAGCTGGATCCGGTCACGTGAAGCTGGCCGCCGCGTGGTTGATCGAAGCCGCAGGCTTTCGAAAAGGTGAACGCCGAGGTGCGGTGGGCTTGAGCACTCGACACGCGCTCGCGCTGACGTGCCATGACGGTGCGACCACGGAAGCGCTGCTCACGCTCGCGCATGAGATCACCGAACGCGTCTATGAACGCTTCGGCGTGCGCCTCGAGCGTGAGCCTGTCGCGCTTGGCATTCCGTCGCGTTGAGGCCAGTGCAGCTACGGGCATCGCGCGGACCAGAGCACGGCGATGGCCCCGTACACCGCCTACATGACGGAATGGACGACGCAACGCGCTCGAAAACCCCATTGTTCGAGGATACCGAGCGCGCAGGCCCACTGGCATAACGGTCCATGAGGGGTGATGTGATGGACAGGACGCAGCAGCTTCAACTTCGCTCGGCTGAAGGCACCCCGCATGATGGAACGGAGCAGCAACCACTGCTCGCGGTGATCGTCGCTGCAGCGCTGATCATCGCGATCGCGACGTACGTGGTGCTGCGCGGCGGGCCAAACGTGGTCGCGATGGTCGCGCCATGGCTCGCCTCACTGCCGGCGGAGACCTCGGCGAATGGTTGGATCGCGCCGTCGGTCGCGGTCGGCACCTTGCTCGCGGGTGGCTCGCTCGCCGCGATCGCGCTCGCAGCGTTCGTGCGCGGCGTACGCCAGGATCCCTTTCGCTGGCTCGCGCCTGTGCTGATCGCGTTCTCGAGCGTGGTGATGACGCGGCTCGGCGTCGAGCGCTCGATGGGTCCGATGGCAGCTGCGCTGTTCGGCGCGTTGACCGCGTTGCTCTTGCTCGGCGGCGGCGTGCTCGTGCAAGCAAAAGGTTTGCTCGTCGCGTGCAGCGGCGGCGTGCTGCTCGCGTTGCCGGTGCTCGGCCTCGTGCTCGAGCAAGCGCATTACGCGCGCGGGCTCGACAAGCTGCTCTTGGTGCGCGACTCCGATGCGCTGCTCGCGATGCTCGTGCTCTCGATGACCAGCGTGGGCGTTGGGCTCACCGCGTTCGTGGGGCGGCCGACGGGCTCGCTGGCGCGTGCCGCGGAGCGCGGGCGTGATTGGAATCGGCATCGCGACCAGCTCGGGCAAGCGCTCGAGCGCGCGCGCATCAGTGAGCTGCGCTTGGGCGCGGCCGAAGAGCGTGCGCAACAGCTCGAGCACCTGATCAACGAGCATTGCGAAGGCTACGAGACGGAAGACGCGGAGATCGGCGCTGCGATGCGGCCGAAGAGCCTGCAGCGCGCGTTCATCGCGTTCGGTGTGTTCGTGATCGGTGTGTCAGCGGGCGCGGTCGCCTTGCACGCGTTGATGGTGTCGCCGCTGCAAGCGCAGCTCGCGACCGAGCGCAACGTCGCGAGCGCCGCGCTCGCCAAGCGCGAGAGCCACGTCGGCGATGTGGAGAGCGCTCGCGTACAGCTCGAAACCGATCGCACGCGTTTGAGCGCAGAGCTCGCGGCCGAGAAGCAACGCGCCGAAGCAGCGCTGCTCGAAGCCAAGACCGCGAAAGAACAAATCGCCGCGCTGGGGACCGAAGCTGCCGCCGCGAAAGACGCCGCCGTGAAAGCTGAGAAGGCTCCGGCGAAGGTCGCGAAGAAAGCGCACGTCTCGCGTCGCGCCAAGCGCACCTCGGCCGCACGCGCTTCCAAGCCCGCAGCCAACCCTGCTTTGCGCGAAGCCGTCAGCGACGACCCGATCGCCGGCCTCGAGTAACCCTCCAGATTTTCCACCCGCGTGGCGACGCGGTTAGACTTCTTGACAGTCCTGCGTGACTGGCTGAGCTTCGCGCGTCTTCTTGACCCGGAGTTAGGTGAATGCGCGTGCTCAAGTGGCTCGGCATCGTTCTCGGCGCGATCGTGATCGTCGCGTTCGGCGCGTTCATGTATTTCAAGTCGGCGGCGCAAGCGCGGCTCGACAAGACCTACGACATCCAAGTCGACTCGATCCCGATCCCGTATCCGCTCACGCCGCAAGAGCTCGCGGTGCTGCGTAAAGAGCGACAAGCCGCGGCGCCGGCGAGCGCGCCCGCTCCGACCGAAGCCGCAGCAGCGGATGGCGGGGTCGCTGAAGAGGCAGCGGCAGCGGAGCCCGCGCCAGCCGCGGCGGATCCGATCGACGGAGTAGATCTCAAAGCGATCGCCCGCGAACGCGCGATCGCGCGCGGCAAGCATTACGTGCTCTCACGCGCGGGTTGCTCCGAGTGTCACGGCGCGGATTTCGGCGGCAAGGTGGTCATCGACAACCCCGCGATGGGCTCATGGATCGCGCCGAACATCACGCGCGGCGGCGTCACGAAAACCTACAAGCCTGTCGACTGGGTTCGCATCATTCGACATGGCCTCAAGCCGGACAACCGACCCGCGACGATGCCGTCGCAAGACTTCACGTGGTTCTCCGATCAAGAGATCGCCGACATCGCCACGTACATCTCGACCCGTCCGCCGGTCGATCGCGTGATGCCGATCAGCGAGCTCGGTCCGATCTACGCGATGCTGATCGCCACCGGCAAGATGCCACTCGCCGCGGATACGCTCGATCACACGACGCCACGAGCGAAGCTCCCACCTGCGATCGCTCCCACCCTGGAGCTCGGCAAGCACCTCGGTCTCACGTGTGTCGGCTGCCATGGCCCGGGCCTCTCGGGCGGCGAGATCATCGGCGGCGATCCTGCGTGGCCAGCGGCGAAGAACATCACCTTCCATGAGACGGGCCTCGCGAAGTGGTCGCTCGAGGACTTCAAGAAGGCGCTGAGCACAGGCGTGCGTCCCGACGGAATCGCGATCAACCCCGTCATGCCGATCGCCTTTACCGCGCAGCTCAAACCCTCCGAAGTCGATGCCCTCTACCTCTATCTACAAACCGTAGAAAAGAAGCCCTTCGGTAACCATTAACTCTTCTGGCTGCTTCCTTGCTGACGCGTCAGACGCAAGCGAGGCGTCGTCGGTCGCGAGGAGCGCGCGGAGCGTACTTCGAGTACGTGAGCACGCACCGCAGCGAGCGACGACGGTTCGCGCCGCGGATCACGCGTCAGGCTCCTCGTCAGCGCGTCCAGGCGAAGCA
>JAYUYY010000406.1:0-2182 GCA_043752225.1 Sandaracinaceae bacterium
CTCGCTCTCACAGCCAAATCGAACGCGAATCCTCGGTAGCTACACGGTGGCGATGGAAGAGGGTGGCGTTAGAAGAGGGTGAGCTGGCGGCGGGGGCGATCGAAGGTCGTGACGGGTTCTTCGTAGAAGTCGGTACGGCTCGTAAGCAAGCCGAGTTTTTTGGCTTGGAGCTCGAAGAGGTCGTCGATGAGCTGCCAGCGGGGGCCTTCGCCTTGCATGCGCGAGCCGAACTGGGAGTCGTTCATCGCGCCGCCGCGGGTTTGTTTGATCGCGGAGAGCACGCGGTCGGCGGCTTGTGGGAGCTTCTCTTTCAAGCGCTCGGTGAACACCGGTAGGACCTCGCGCGACAGACGCAGCGCGCTGCGAAACGCGCGCGTCGCACCGGCTTCCTTGGCGCGCTCGAGGATCGTCGCGATGTCGCGATCGTTGAGGCCGGCGATGATCGGCGCGACCGCGACTCCGGTTTCGATGCCGGCATCGCTCAGCGCGCGCAGCGTCTCGAAGCGGCGATGGATCGGCGCAGCGCCCGGCTCGATCATGCGGCCCATCGCGTCATCGGCGAACGGGATGCTCACGAACGCGGTCACGCTCGTGACCTTCGCGAGCTGGCCGAGCACGTCGATGTCGCGTGCGATCAGCGCGCTCTTGGTGATCAAGCCAATAGGGTTCTTGTGCGCGAGGCACACCTCGAGCAAACGCCGCGTGAGCCGGTAGCGACCTTCGAGCGGTTGGTAGCAATCGGTGTTGCCGGAGAAGGTGATGCGATCGCCCTTCCAGCTCGGCTTCTCGAACGCGGCTTGCAGCAGCTCGGGCGCGTTCACCTTCACGATGATCTCGCGATCGAAGTCGGTGCCGGCGCCGAAGCCCCAGTACGAATGGCTCGGCCGCGCATAGCAGTACGCGCAGGCGTGTTGGCAGCCGCGGTACGGGTTCACGCTGAAGCGGAAGCCGATGTCCGGGCTTCTGTTCTCGGAGAGGATGCTCTTCGAGTGCTCTTCATGGACGTGCAGCGTCGCGAGCGGCGCCTCGCCGTCGTCCCAGACGACCTCGTGGCTCTCGAACCGGTTTTTGGGGTTTTGGACCGGGCGCATGGGCTGGAAAAGGCATCTAATCCTGCGTGTTCACTGAACGCAAGCACAGCGTTCGGCGCGCGGCTTGTGCTTGCAGGACTCGAGCTCCAAGCAGGACTCTGCTTAGCCATGACCGACCCGCAGCCCCTTGGAACGCCCGCGCTCGAGCCCAAGCCGGCGCAGCTCTCGCGCGTAGAGATGACCGAGCTCGTGCTGCCCGGGCACACCAATCAGCTCGGCAATATTTTCGGCGGTCAGCTGATGGCTTGGACCGACATCGCGGCTTCGATCGCGGCAGCGCGGCACTCGCGCGCGGTGTGCGTGACGGCGAGCATCGATGGCTTGGTGTTCCTCGAGCCGGTTCGGCTCGGGCAGCACGTGATCATCCGCGCGAGCGTGAACTGGACCGGCCGCACCTCCATGGAGGTCGGCGCGCGGATCGAGAGCGAGGATCCACGCACCGGCAAGCGCGCGCTGGTCGCGACCGCGTATCTGACGTTCGTGGCGATCGACGAGCACGGCAAGCCGCAACCGGTTCCGTCGCTCGTGCTGGAAACCGAGGACGAGCAGCGCCGCTTTCGGCAAGCCGAGCTGCGGCGCGCGTCGCGGCTCACGCTCAAAGGCTCGCTCAACCGCAAGTCGAACGAGGCTTGAGGAACAACTTGAAGTTAACTCGTCGTCAAGCGCTTGGTCTGCTCGTGTCCTCCGCGGCGCTCGCCGCGTGCAACGAGTCCAGTTTAGAGAAGAAGAACAAAGCCATGAGCACACCTGCCAGCGCCCGCATGCCAGTCCTCTTCGTCGGCCACGGCAGCCCGATGAACGCTGTGCTCGACAATGCGTGGAGCACGGGATTTACCGCGCTCGGTCAGACGCTGCCGAAGCCCAAGGCGATCTTGGCGGTGTCGGCGCATTGGTTCGTGCCGGGCACGTTCCTCACCGGCAATGAGATGCCCAAGACGATCCACGACTTCGGCGGCTTCCCGCGCGAGCTGTACGAGATCCAGTACCCGGCGCGTGGTCACGTCGATCTCGCGAAGCAAGTGAGCAAGCTGCTCGCGGTGCGCATGGCGTCGTTGCGCGACGACTGGGGCTTGGATCACGGGACGTGGTCG
>JAYUYY010000407.1:0-2182 GCA_043752225.1 Sandaracinaceae bacterium
CGCCGTTGCATGCATCGGGAGAGACCTGTGTCAGCCCGGAATCGCTGGTCAGCGTGCCGGTGACCTTGCCGCTCGCGAAGGTGATGTCACCGACGATGTCCAGACCAAACGAGAGCGTCGCCCCGGCACATTGCGCCGTGACTTGCTTGATCAGCGAGTCCGGCACATCCGCGCAGCCAGCCACGATGTTCCAGGTGCCTTCGATGTCGCCACCGCAGGCCTTGAACGTCGCGCCGCTGCACATGCCGCCCTCTTGCACGACCGTGCCGTCTTCCTTGACGACCAGGCGGATCGCGAAGATCGAGAAGTGCATGGTGTCGGCCGTGACGGTGTCGCCCTCGAGCTTGCTGCCTGACAGCGCGACCCACTTGTCCGTCTTCTCGTCGAGGTATGCGATCTCGACCTCCGCATCCTTGGGCACCGTGGCGCCCGCGAGATCGATCGACAGTGCCACCGGCTTCTCGAAGGTCAGGCCGCTGGGCCCGAGCTCGACGACGCTGCCCAGGAGGTTCTTGGTCTCCGGCAGGCCCGTCCTGGCGATCACCTCGGCGGTGATCGTGGTGTCTTCGCCCAGCGCGCCGGCCGGGATGGCGAGCTTGATGCCCGCTTCCTTCAGCTCGATCTCGCCGCCATCGGCTGCGGTGATCTCCATCTCGACCGACTCGCCGACATGCGTGTCGGTCGCGCCCGTGCCCGAGGGTTTCTTGTCGCCACATGCGGCGACGCCGCCTGCCAAAAGAGCGGCCAAGAGCATCACCGATATCGTCCAACGTTGTTTGTGCATTCTCTCTTCTCTCGTTCTCGTGAAGTGTCCGCGCTCAGCCTCTGGCTGCTGCGCTTCTAATAGGGCTTGGATGCTAGGCAAAGTCGCCAGTGAAAAGAAGACGGCGGGCATCTCCGCACTTGCACGCACAACGCAGCACCGATATGCGTGTGATCCAGCATGGCCCAGCCTTCCTCACTCACCGTTGCCGCGCTCAACCCGTTCACGCGGCAACTCGAGGGCCTGTCCAGCGCGGCGCGCGCCCGTTTCATCGAGCAGGCGGGTGCGCTGTTCGCTCGCGCAAATCTGTCCACGCTGGATCTGATCGATCCCGAAGCGCGCATCCCGCTGAGCATCGCCAGTGAGCTGCTCGCGCTGGCGGAGGCTGCCACCGGCCCGGGCCTGGGGCTGCGTGCGGCGGAAAGCTCGCTGGTGGGAGACCTCGGCGTGTTCGAGTACGTCGCGCGCACCTGCAACACGCTGGGCGAAGCGATCCAGATGGCCTCGCGCTACCGCTCGCTGATGTACGACGGTGCGGAGCTCAAGCTGGTGCTCGAGAGCGATCGCGCCAAGATTCGCTACCGGCTGCTCGATCGCATCGCGAGCCCCGTGACCTTCGTGGAGTTCGCGCTCACCGCATGCGTGGTGGCCTCGCGCCACGCGCTCGGCTTCGACGGCGCACCACGCGAGGTGCGCTTCACGCATCGCGAGCCGGCATACGCCGGCGAATACGCGCGCATCTTCCGCGCGCCGGTGCACTTTCGCGCTTCGCACAACGAGGTGATCTTCGGCCGGCGCGCGCTCGACTTTCCGCTCGCCAGCGCGGACCCGATCATGCATGCGATCTTCAAGCGCTACGCCGATCGCCTGCTGGACACGCTGCCGGCCGCGCTGCCGGTGAGCCGCTCGGTGCAGCGCCTGGTGCGTGAGCGCATGGATGCGCAGCGCCCCGACCTCGACGACCTGCCCGGTGCGCTGCACATGAGCGAGCGCACTTTACGTCGCAAGCTCACCGACGAGGGCGTGCAGCTGCGCACGCTCGTCGAACAGACGCGGCGCGAGCAGGCGTGTCAGTACCTCGCGAGCTCGAAGCTGAGCGTCTCGGAGATCGCGTACCGCTTGGGCTTCGCGCACCCGCCGGCGTTCCATCGCGCGTTTCGGCGCTGGCTCAAGGTCAGCCCGCTCGAGTACCGCAAGCAACACGCGAAAAGCCCGGTGTACAACTACTTCGTCGCGCCCGAGCCGTCGTCCGAAGACACGTGAGCGGCGGCGCGTGCCGTACCCGAGCCGGACAAACGAATATCCGCGACGGACAGGCAGAAACGCTGGCGCCCGTCTTCGACTAGCACGGAGCCGTGAGCCTCTATCTGCACGGCGCCGGGCACTTTCATCCCGAGACGGTGATCGACAACGCGTTTC
>JAYUYY010000408.1:0-2182 GCA_043752225.1 Sandaracinaceae bacterium
CGTGGCGATCGCAAGGCGACGGCGTTCGTGATCTTCGGCATGATCGAAGGCTCGGTGCACAGCCATGTGCTCGGCACGCGCGTCGTCTCGGACCGACGATTCTTGGAAGCGCTCAGCAGCGCAATCGTGGAGCTGTTCCGAAGTGGCGTACTTGCTCGCTAGTGGCAGCAGAGAGGGATCGACATGCAGACGTTGACCGCACAGCTAATCGAGATTGCCGGCGCCGAGCATGTGCTGACCGGCGATGCGGTGTCCGACGACTACGGGCGCGATGAAGCGCTGACCGTCGTCCCCAAGAAGCCCGACTGGGTGGTGAGGCCGGAGACTGCGGCGCAAGTCGCGGCGGTACTAAAGCTCGCGAATGACGCAGGGGTTGCGGTCACGGCGCGCGGCAGCGGCACGGGCCTCTCCGGCGCCTGCGTGCCGACGCGGGGCGGCATCGTGCTCAGCTTCGAGCGCATGAAGCGCATCCTCGAGATCGACACCGCCAATCACATGGCGGTGGTCGAGCCCGGCGTCACGCTCGCGGAGCTCGATGAAGCGACGCGGCCGCACGGCCTCGTGTATCCGATTTTGCCGGGTGAGATCAGCGGCAGCTTGGGCGGCAACGTGGCGACCAACGCGGGCGGCATGCAGGCGATCAAGTACGGCGTGACGCGCAACAACGTGGTCGGCCTGCAAGCGGTGTTGCCGAGCGGTGAGGTGATGCGCACCGGCGGCAAGATCGTGAAGACCTCGACCGGGCTCGATCTCACGCAGCTGATCATCGGCTCGGAAGGCACACTCGCGCTCGTGACCGAGGTGATCGTGCGCTTGCGGCCTCGGCTCACGCAGCGCGCGACGCTGCTCTTGCCCTTCGAGTCGCTCGATGCGGTGACGAGCGCGGTGCCGAAGATCGTGACCTCGGGCGTCGATCCGCTGGTGCTCGAGTACATCGACATGCTGACGATGGCGGCGCTCACGCAGCACACCGGTATCGAGCTCGGCGTTCCGCAAGCGATCCGCGAAAAGGCGCTCGCGTACTTGGTGGTGGTGCTCGAGGGGCGCGACGCGGAGCGCTTGTCGATCGACGTCGAGCAATCGGGCGCGCTCGGCATCGAGCTCGGCGCGATGGATGCGTTCGTGTTGCCGCCGCAGGCGGGCACCGATCTACTGCACGCGCGCGAGCAAGCGTTTTGGGTCGCGAAGAAGGCGGGTGCGAGCGAGATCCTCGACGTCGTCGTGCCGCGAGCGTCGATGCCGGCTTACATGCGCGCGGTCTATGCGATCGCGGCGGAGCACCAAACGTTCATCGCGGGTTGCGGCCATGCAGGTGACGGCAACGTGCATCTGTCGGTGTTCCAACCGGACAAAGACACGCGCTCGAAAGTGCTGACCGCGATCTTTCGCGCGGGCATGGAGCTCGGCGGCGTGATCTCGGCCGAGCACGGGCTTGGCTGCGAGAAGATGGGCTACTACCTCGCGCTCGAGGACCCGGCGAAGATAGCGCTGATGCGCCGCATCAAGCACGCCTTCGATCCCAAGGGCATTTTGAATCCAGGCAAATTGTTGGGCTGACGCGCCGATCGCATTTCAGGAGAACGACTCATGGCAGAGATGAATGGTGCTCAGACGCTGATTCAGACGCTGTGCGATTCCGGGGTCGAGGTTTGCTTCGCGAACCCAGGCACGTCGGAGATGCACTTCGTCGCGGCGCTCGACACGGTGCCCGGGATGCGCGCGGTGCTCGGCTTGTTCGAAGGCGTGGTCTCGGGCGCGGCCGATGGCTACGGGCGCATGGCGGGCAAGCCTGCGGCGACGCTCTTGCATCTCGGGCCGGGGCTCGCGAACGGCCTGGCGAACTTTCACAACGCGATGCGCGCGCGCACGCCGATCGTGAACGTGGTCGGCGATCACGCGACGTACCACAAGCAGTATGACGCGCCGCTCGAGTCGGACGTCGAGGCGTACGCGAAGCCGGTGAGCACGTGGATCCGCACGTCGAAGACGCCGGAAGCGGTTGCGGGCGACGCTGCGGACGCGGTGGCTGCGTCGATGGGTCCGCCCGGTGGCATCGCTTCGCTGATTCTGCCGGCGGACGTGTCGTGGCTGCCTGCGATCAAGCCCGCAGCGCCAGTCACGCCGCTTGCGCGCAAGACCGTCGAAGGCGCGCGCATTGATGCTGTGAAGCGAGCGCTGCAAT
>JAYUYY010000409.1:0-5806 GCA_043752225.1 Sandaracinaceae bacterium
CGCGCGGCGAGCCTGTGGTAGGCTCCGCCCCGTCGCCGGGAGACGGCTTTTGCGAGTGATCAAGCCGAGCTTGTGGGTGTTCGCTCTGGCGCTGATCGCGTCGCTTGCGGTGCACTTGCCCGTATACGAGGCGCTCGGCGTGCTCGCAAAGGCGATCCTGCACGCGCCGGCCGAAGAGCCTCAGGGCCCCGTCGAGTTCGAGCTCGCGGCGATGCCCGGCGAGCCCAAGCCTGAGGACAAGCCCGAGCTTCCGAAGCCGGAGCCGCCGGAGATCAAGACGGCCGAGCCGCCTGCCAAGGTGGAGAGGAAGGCCGAGAAGAAGCTGCGCGAGCCCGACCGCCCGCGCCCCGAGCCCGAGAAAGTCGCGCTGCTGCCGACGCCCGCGCCGCCTCCGCCCACGCCGCCTCCGCCGCAGCAGATCAACGAAGCGCAGTCGGTCACGCAGAAGAGCGACGACCCGAGCGTGCCGCCGCCGGAAAATCCCAAGTTCGTCGCGGAGGAAAACCGCCGCGTGCTCGAGGAGACCGTCGCGGAAACGCGCAACCTCGTGCGCGACGATCCCGAGCAACAGCCGAACGCCGCCGAGAGCGCGTCCGAAGAGCCCAAGCCGGGCAACGCCGCAGAGACCGACGCGGCGCACTTCGAGGAGCACAAGAGCGACGATCACGAGGCCTCGCGCATGGCGGGTGCATCGCAGCCGCCGACCGGCGCGCGAGAGACCGAAGCGGAGCACGACCACGCGCACGGTGAGCAGGCGCAGCAAGCCCAAGCGCAGCAGATGGCGCAAGCCGAGCAGCAAGCCGCGCGCGCCGAGCTGCCGCAGCAGGTGGAAGAGATCCGCATCAACGATGGCTCCGGCACGTTCGTGATCCGGCGCGTGCAACCGCTCGACGGTCAGCAACGCGAGCAGCGCGCGTCCCGCAACGGCGCCGCAGGGCGCGAGGGCAAAGCGGGTCAAGCCGCGACCGCGCCCAACCTGCGGCTCTCGTTCTCGCAGTACGAAGACACGTTCGGCGAAGGCGCGGTGCAAGACGAACGCGAGCGCTACGCCGAGCAGCGCAAGTCGCGCGTCGCGGGCCAGAGCCGCGAGGTGGTGTGGAAGAAGTTCCGCGGCGCGATCGAGAACTACTTGCCGAAGGTGAGGCCGGGCAATCAGACCGCGCTCAACACCGCGGCGTCTCCGTTCGCCGCGTACCTGGCGGGCGTCCATCGCCAGATCCACGAGCACTTCGCGATGCAGTTCTTGAGCGGCTTGCCGCTCGCAGGCAGTCCGCTCAGCGATCCCTCGCTCGTCACCACGCTCGAGATCGTGATCAACGGCGACGGCACGCTCGAGACCGTCGGCGTCGCGCGCAGCAGCGGCTTTCTTCCGTTCGACTACGGCGCGTTCAGCTCGGTCACGAAGGCCGCGCCGTTCCCGCCGCCGCCGAGCAAGATCCTCTCGGGCGACGGCCGCGTGTACTTCCACTGGGCGTTCTACCGAAACGAGCGCCAGTGCGGCACGTTCAACGCGCGCCCGTTCATCCTGCCCAACCCCGACGGCACGCCCGCACCTGCGCCGCCGCTGCAAGACGAAGGCGAGCACACGCCGACCGGACCGCTGCTTACGCCGGAAGAAGGCGAGCTTGGCTTGCGCGATCAACGCGTGCCGGAACAAGCGATGCGCGATCAGCGCGTGCCGGAACAAGGCCATTCGCTTGAACGGCGTTGATCCGACACTCGGTCCGCGCATCAAGCAGCTCGCAGCGCAAGTCGGCTTTGCACGCGTCGGCTTTGCAGAAGCTGCGCCGCTCGAGGAAGACGCGACGCGCCTGCGCGAGTGGCTCGCGAACGGCTACCACGGGACGATGAGCTACCTCGAGCGCACGGCCGACGTGCGCGTCGATCCGACGCACGAGAAGATGGTCGGCGGCGCGCGCAGCGTGATCGTGCTCGCCGCGCCGTACGGGGCCGCCGAGCCGCCGTCGCATTCACCAGGCCGCGTCGCGCGCTACGCGCAGAGCCGCGACTATCACAGCATCCTGTACTCGCGGGTGCGCGCGATCACGCGGCTGCTGCGCGAAGAGGGCTACCTCGCGCGCGCATCCGTGGACACGATGCCCGTTATGGAGCGCGCGTGGGCGCAGCGCGCCGGCCTCGGCTTCATCGGCAAGAACTGTTTGTTGATCGTTCCTGGGATGGGCTCGTACGTGCTGCTCGCATCAGTCGTGACCAGCGCCGAGCTTCCGCCCGACGAGCCGATGCGCGAGCGCTGCGGCCAATGCCGCTTGTGCCTGGACGCGTGTCCTACGCGCGCGTTCGTCGCGCCGCGCGTGCTCGATGCGCGGCGTTGCATCGCGTATCTGACGATCGAGCACGAAGGTCCGATCGAGCCCGAGCTGCGCCCCGCGATGGGCGAGTGGCTGTTCGGCTGCGATGCGTGCCAAGAGGTCTGTCCGTTCAATCGCAGCGCGGCCGCTGCTCCCGACGCCGCGCTCTATCCGAGCAGCCGCATGGAGGAGCTCTCCGCCGAAGAGCTGCTGCAGCTCGACGCCAAGGATTTGCTCAGCTTCGTCGAGCGCTCGCCGCTGCGCCGGCCTGGCAGGGAAGGGCTCGCGCGCAACGCGGCGATCGTGCTCGGCAACGCGCGCGACCGCCGCGCGCTCCCGGTGCTGCAACGCGCCGCTGAAAACGATCCCGACGCGACCGTGCGCGAGACGGCGGCTTGGGCGATACAAGCCATCCGATGTAGGTCTTCCGAGCATGACCTCGAATGACCGGTCAAAAATGGCCGACTAAAACGAGCCGGTCATTTTGAGCCGGTCACTTCGAGCTAGTCTAAATTAGATTGCGAGCTTCCAGTGTTTCGCGAGCGCGTTCACCGACGCGTCGACCGCGTGTTTGCCTTGAGGATTCGGCGCGCTCTCCGGCAGCTCGAAGCGCTCACCGCCGAGCGCGCGTACGGACACCGCGACGCTCTCGCGCAACGCTTGCAAGTCGTAGCCGCCCTCGAGCACGAGCCCGACGCGGCCATGACCTACGGCTTCCGCGACATCGATCAGCGCCGTGGTCATCGCGCCGTACATCGCGCTCTGCAGCTGCATCTGCGCCAGCGGATCGCGCCGATGCGCGTCGTAGCCCGCGGAGACGAGCACCAGGTCGGGCGCGAATTGCGTGAGCATCGGCACGATCACGCGCCGAAACGCATCGGCGTACGTCTCGTCGCCCTGCGCGCCCGGCAGCGCGAGGTTGCCGGTGAAGCCGAGCCCTGCGCCGCGGCCGATCGAGCGCGCCGCGCCGGTGCCCGGATAGAACGGAAACTGATGCAGCGAGATGAACAGCACGCGCGGGTCGGACTCGAACGCATGCTCGGTGCCGTTGCCGTGGTGCACGTCCCAATCGACGATCGCGACCTTGCTCGCGCCGGCTTGCAGCGCGGCGTGCGCGGCCACGGCGACGTTGTTGATCAGGCAAAAGCCCATCGCGCTCTCGCGCTCCGCGTGATGGCCCGGTGGCCGCACCAGCGCGATGCCGCGCTGCAGCTCGCCGGTCATGATCGCGCGCGCCAGCTGCGCACAGCCACCCGCGGCGCGAAACGCTGCGCGCTCGGTGCCTTCGGAGAAGTACGTGTCGCCATCGAGCATGCCTTCGCCGTGCTCGCTCAGCGCTTTGCGCAACGCCAGCAGGTAGCGCTCGGTATGCGGGCCGAGCAGCTCCGGCATGAGCGCTTCATCGAACGCGAGCGCGATGCGCTGCTCGGCCGTGGACGCTTCGAGCAGGCCTTCGCGCGCTGCGATCAAGCGCTCGGGGCACTCGGGGTGGCCACCGCCGGGTGAGCGGTGAGCATCGAAGCAGACGTCGTCGACTACGCCGATTTGTAGAGCCATCCGCAGATTTTAGCCTGCGACTTCGGCTTCGTCGTCGGGCTCATCGCTCTCATCGCTCTCATCGCTCTCGGGCTTCGTGCGCGAGCGTTCGGCCTCGCCCTTCAAGAGCGGGGCCTGGCGGGGCCGCGGCGGAACAGGATGCTGCGACAGCAGCTCTTCGACCGCGTCGAGCAGCTCGGTGATGCCTTCGCGCGTCGCGGCCGAGATCGCGAGCAGCTCGATGCCGCGCTTCTTGAGCGTGCGGCGCAGCTGCGGCAACGCTTCGCGCGGCTCCGGTAGATCCATCTTCGACATCGCGACGATCGAAGGCCGCGTCGCGAGCCCCGGATCGAAGCGCTCGAGCTCTTTGCGCAGCAGGTCGTAATCGCGCAGCGGCTTTCGATCCGGATCGGGATCGACCGTGACCAAGTGCACGAGCACGCGTGTGCGCTCGATGTGCTTGAGGAAGCGCAGCCCAAGGCCCGCGCCTTCCGAAGCGCCTTCGATGATGCCGGGGATGTCGGCGACGACGAAGCTGCGATCGATCCCGCGCGACACAACGCCGAGGTTCGGCACGAGGGTCGTGAACGGATAGTCCGCGACCTTGGGTCGCGCCGCCGAAATCGCCGAGATGAGCGTGCTCTTGCCCGCGTTCGGGAAGCCGACGATGCCCACGTCTGCGAGCAGCTTCAGCTCCAAGCGCAGCTTGCGATGCTGCCCCGGGTGGCCGTCTTCGGCGCGCCGCGGAGCGCGGTCGGTCGAGGTCGCGAAGTGCATGTTGCCGCGACCGCCTTCGCCGCCTTTTGCCGCGACGTAGGTTTGATCGGGCGTGTCGAGGTCGACCAGCAGCTCGCCGGTCTCCGCGTTGAAGATCTGCGTGCCGAGCGGGATGCGCACGGTCTTGTCTTTGCCGCCCTTGCCGTACTGATCGCGGCCGCGACCGTTTTCGCCGATCTCGCCCTTAATCACGCGCGTGTACGTCAAATCGAGCAGCGTGGTCAGCCGCGGATCCGCGATCAGCGTGACGTCGCCGCCATCGCCTCCATCGCCACCGGAAGGGCCGCCGAGCGGTTGGTACTTGCCGCGACGCATCGCGACCGCACCATCACCGCCATCGCCTCCCAAGACTTCGAGCGTGACTTCATCGACGAATTGCACGCCGCCTCACTACGCTTGTCCCGTCCTTCGGGCAAGCCAGCTATCATCGCGCGGTGTCCGAAGGGCCGTCCCGAGAAGCTCCGACTGCGCTCGCGAACGCGCAGGCGCGATTTCGGGATGGGCTGCCGCGGCGCGGGCTCGAGCTGATCACGCTCTCCGAGCGCGCCCGCGGCGGCGACGCCAGCGTCGAGGAGGAGCTCGGGCGGCGCGTTCACGCGCTCTACGCGACCGCCGAGGTGTTCCACGACGATGAGCTGACGCGCGCCTCGCGCGACGTCGCGCGCATGCTCGACTTGGCGCGCGAGCAAGGCCGGCCATTCGGCAAGCCCGAGCTCTCGGCCGTGCGCGCGCTCGCTGCGCAGCTCGGCGCCATCGCGCCCGAGCGCACGACCTCCTCCGACCGGCCGCCGCAACCGGTCGCAGTGCAGCAAACGCTCGCCGGCGCCGTGGTCGCGCCCGACGTGATCGCGGTGCTCTTGGTCGGTGGCGCGGAGGTCGAGTCGGCGGTGCGGGCCGCGCTTCCAGCCGAACGCTGCGAGCTGACGACGAGCCGCGATCTCGAGGTCGCGCTCGAGGTCGTCGATCAGGTCGCACCCGACATCGTGTTGATCGAAGCGGTCGTGCTCGAGGGTCAGCTCGGTGGGATTTTTGGCGGGATGACCGAAGCCGATGCGATTTCGACGTTGCGCGGTGAGCGCAACGCGGCGTCGCGCGCGATCGCGCTGATCATTCCGGCGGGCGCGAAAGGCGAAGCCACGCTGCTCGCGCGCACGCGCGTCGATGCGGTGTTGCGCTTGCCGCTC
>JAYUYY010000410.1:0-5802 GCA_043752225.1 Sandaracinaceae bacterium
ATCCGCGCACGCCTCCGACGCGCTGTAGGGATCGTAGCCGCCGAGCGGATCGTCTTCGCGATACCCCTCGGGCCGCTCGCGGTTCTCGTACACCTTGTCGGTCGTGATGCTGACGATCGCGCGCACGCCACCGACGGCGCGGCACGCCTCGTACACGTGCAGCGAGCCCAACACGTTGGTCGCGTAGGTCTCGATCGGCTGTTGATACGAGCGCCGGACCAGCGGCTGCGCAGCCAGGTGAAACACGATCTCCGGCTTCACCTCGCGCACGAAGCGCTCGACGTGCGCGGCATCGCGGATGTCGCCGAGCTCGCTGCGCAGCGCGAGATCGAGCAGCTCGAAGTGATTCGGATCGGTCGGCGGACGCAACCCGAACCCGAACACCTCGGCACCGAGCTCTTGCAACCACAGCGCGAGCCACGAACCTTTGAAGCCGGTGTGTCCGGTAACGAGCACTCTTCGCTCGCGATAGATCCCGCCGAATAGGTCGGTCATGGCGAGCTCACCACGACTTCCAAGGCGCATGGCCGCGCGCCCACATGCCGTTGAGCGTGGCGTAGTCCTTGTAATGGTCCATGCAGTGCCAGAAGCCGTCGTGGCGAAACATACGCAGCTGGTCCTGCGCGATCAGCGATCGAAACGGCGCCTCTTCGAGCACGGTCGCGTCGCCTTCGATGGAGTCGATGATCTTGCGATCGAACACGAAGAACCCGCCGTTGATGTAGCCGGTCAGCGTGGGTTTCTCGCGAAACGCCGCGACCTTGCCGTCCGCATCCGCGTCGACGATGCCGAACGTGGTCGGCTGGTGCACGCCGGTCAGCGTCGCGACGCGCCCGTGTGAACGGTGAAACGCGACCAGCTTGGCGAGATCGACCGTGGACACACCATCGCCGTAGGTCGCTAGAAACGTGTCGCCCGTCAGGTGCTTGGCGAGCCGCTTGATGCGCCCGCCGGTCATCGTCTCATCGCCCGTGTGCACCATGGTGACCTCCCAGTCCTCGACCGGAGAGTCGCCTTCGTCGTGGAACAGACGCGCCGCGCTGTCGCGCGTGCTCATCGTGAAGTCGTGATGGCGCAGCCGATAGTTCGCGAAGTAGTCGACGATCCGATCGCCTTGATGACCGAGCGCGAGCACGAAGCGCCGCACACCGAAGCTGGAGTAGTGCTTCATGATGTGCCAGAGGATCGGTCTATCGCCGATCTCGATCATCGGCTTGGGCTTGTCCTCGGCGACGGCGCGAATGCGCGTGCCTTGACCACCGCAGAGGATCACGGCCTGTACGTCACGGAGCGCTGCATTGGAATTCGAAGGCGTCATCGCTGCGTTCTCCTCTTAGATCCGTTGCTCCACCGCGACACGCACCGAGCCTTGACGGTATGCACCGTCGCCGATCGCGTCCCACGACTCCCACGGCTTGACGAACAGCGTCGCGACGAGCTGCACGCTCGTCTCCGCAAACACGAGCCACTCGAGCTCGAGCGTGCCTTCGTACGGCGCGGTGCCCCACGAGACGACTTGCTCTTCGCCCCACTGCCGCAGCTCTTGCGACACGAGCGGCAAGCTCAGCTTGAGCTCTGCGTGCAGCGTCTCGACCAGATCGCCGTGCACGCGCAGCGCCAGGCTCGTCTCCCACACGAACGGCGGCGCACTCGCCGGATACCAGGTGTAGCGCCGCACCGGTACCAGCCGAGTCGGCAGCAGCGTGTTGCGCGCCGCGCTCGCGATCTTGCCGGCGACGCCCGCATCGAGCCAGCCACCGCCATCGCTCAGCACGTACGCGTAACCCGTCGTGATCCGGTTGTCCGCGATCACATCGCGCGCGGTGTTGCGAACGCGATTCTCGATCGTGTCGCCTTCCCAGAAATCCAAGCGCACGCCGCCTTCGGCGATCACGCCGGACGCACGCCACCCGAGCGCGCCTTGCACGCGATGGCTGTGGAGGCCGAGTGAGAGCGGCAACGCGTGCAGAGAGAGCGGCTCGCGCGCGAGCTCGATGCGCGGCGTGAGCGTGGTCTCGCCGATCGGGATCGCGTGCGCGACGATCGCCTCAGCGATCACGCCTTCGAAGTCGAGCGTGCCTTGCAAACCCGCGCTCGCGCCCAGCCACCAGCGTCCTTCGAGCACGTGCGCGCCGAGCTCCGCAGCGGGCTCGTTGCCCTCGAAAGCAAAGATGCCTTCGAGCTCTTCCCGCAGCGCATAGCGGAACCAGCTCAGCGCGAGGCGCTGTCCAGACGTCTCCGTGTCATGCGCGAGCTCGAGGTCGTACTGCTCTTGGCCGTAACCCCACTCGTCACCGGTGAAGCGAGCACCTGCGCCGATCGAGACCTCGGCGCGCGCTGAGCAAGCCGCCATCGCGATCAGCGCCGCGGTGAGGAGCAACGATCGGCAAATCTCGGTGCTGCATTGCGTGACAGACATGAAAATGACCGCAGCGCAGGCCGCCGCTTGCACGCGCGCTCGTGCTGTAGGTCACTGAGGGTGCTCGGCGTCGCTCGGTTGAAAAAAACGACGTCCCCGTCCGGCAGGCCGCTGCTCCTATTAAAGGAGGCCGCGAATTCCCCGAAATCGGCCGAGTCCGCGCGAAGAAGCGCGCGCTTTACGGCTCCGGCGTCGACAACACCCAGCGCGCGATCGCGAGGTAACCCTCGTCGTTGACCGTGCGGTAAATGTTGCGACCGTACTCGTCGACGCCTTCGTGCGGTGCGCCGCCGGCTTCGAGCGCGAGCGGCTTGCGCAGCAAGAGCGAGCGCTGCGGGCGCGCCGGATCGACCATCGAGAGCGCGAGCGAGAACGAGAGCGAGATCTCGTCGCCGGTCACGGCGGCAAACGCGCGCGTGTCTTCATCGAGCCGCGCGCGACCCGGACCGTAGATTCGAAAATGACGATCTTCGCTGCCGTGGCAAGTGTGAAAGCCGCAGTCGCGCATCAACACCGGATACACGTCTTGGAACTCACGGAACTCGCGCTCGGGCGGCGTCCAGCTCGCTTGCGAATCTTCGCAACCGAACAGAGTGCACGCAGTCATCGCGGTCGCAATCAAGAGGAGCTGGCGCATCTCAGTACCTCCCTACGAGGCGCAAAGTTGCGAAGCGCTCGGTGTCGGAGAAATCGGGGCGGCGGTCGCGACCTTCAGCGATCGCATGCGCCTGCCGATAGCTCAGCTCGACACCGAAATGCGTGACGAGCTGAAGCGCGATGCTCGCCTCCAAGCCGAGGCCCACGCCTTGACCGTGGATGCCGTCGCGCCGCACCGCGCGATCGATCACCAGGATCCACTGCACCTCGGGTCCGACCCGCAGCGTCACGAGCGGTCCGAGCGGCGCGATCAGCTCCGCGCGCACGTGCGGTCCGAGCAAGCTGAAGCCCGGCGTCTGCAGCACGTGCGTCTCGGGCCAGAAGGAGTGCAGGGAAAGACCCATTGGCAGCGCGATGCGCGGGCTGCTTGCGTTGGGCCACAGCCGGTACATCGGCGCGACGCTGAGCTCGGTGTGGCTCACGCGCACGCCGACATCGTTCGGCAGCGCGAACAACGGCTGCTCTTTGATCACCAAGCCGACCGAGCTTCGATACGTCAGCAAGGCTTCGAGCGAATAGCGCTGCGTCGGCCACGCGAGCACGCGCAATCCGACGTCGACCGCGGCGAACGGAACCGTGTCGAGTCGCTGCTTGCCGGTCGGCGTCGGCCGCTCGAACGCGCGCGTGCCGAAGCCGAAGCCCGCGAGCGCTTCGACCTGGACGTTCTCGGGCGTGGGCAGAGCAGTGGGAGCCGCTGCCTGCGTGGTCTGTGTGACCTGCGCACGCGCAACACTCGACGCAGCGCTCAGCGCGAAGAGCGCCAGCATCGAGAGCCACCTAGAGATGGAGCGCATGCGCGTCATAGCTCGAGCACCATCGAGATCGTGGCGTCGAACGCCGTGATGCTGTCGAGCAGCTTGTAGTCGCTGTAGCTGTAGAACACAGGGCCCAGCGAGAGCACCGCGCGCAGCGTGTTGCCGCGAGCGTCGAGCACGAAGCTGCGCTCTGCATCGAGCGCGATGCGCTGCGAGCTGAGCGGCGAGAGCTCTTTGTCGCGCGTGTAGAGCTCGCTGTCGGTCTCCTCTGCGTAACTCGCGCGGTAATGCTCGGCCGCGCCTTGCGTGTAGAAGCGGTAGCGCAGCGTGAGCACGCTGAGCGCGTCCGACGTGAACGCGACGTCGGCGTTGAGCGTGTGCGAGCTCAGGTCCCAGCTGTCGAGGTAGAAGCGATACCCCGCGCCGACCGAGAACGCATCGCCGAGCGCGCGCCGGCCGCTGAGCGCTATGGCGTGGCGCACGCGCAAGTCCGGGCTGGTCTCCGGCACGCAATACAGAACGCTGCTGCCGCGACACGTGGCGTCGTCGCTGCCGATGCCGATGAAGCGATATGGGCTCGAGAGAAAGCCGCGCGCATGGCTGAGCTCGTACTGCAGCTGCACGAGCGTGCTCGGGTCGAGGATCTGCGTCGCGCCGAGCGTAAAGCCCAGCGTGCGCAGCGGCTCGCTGAACGCGTGCTCGCCCGCGCGGCCGACCTCGTCGAAGCTCAGCGATCCGCTCGCCGCGAGCACGGTTGCCTTTTCCGCGAAGTCGCGTTCGAGGCCGAGCGTGAGCGCGTGCGAGCTGTAGTCCGGCTCGGTCGAAAAGCGATACGTGCCCGAAAGGCGCATCGCCTCGAGCTGGTGCGTCACCGTAGCGTCAAGCTCGTCGCGTTGCTCGGTCACCGCGGTCGAGGCGCTCGCCACGATGTCGACTGACGCGCTGGTCCAGACGTCCACCGCGTACAGGATCTCGGCGCTGATCTGCTCGTTGAGCGGTGCCTTCGCGCGCAGGCGCGGGGAGATCACAGTCGTCGTGTCGCTGTCGGTGCGCACGAAGAGCGCCGCGGCGGCTTCGGGCTTGGCAGCTTCTTGTGCGCGTGCGTGACGCGCGCATGCGCTCGCGTCGATCCACGCGAGGCAGAGCGAGCAGAGCAACACAGCGATGGGCGCGGGCTTCTTCACGATAGGGCTCGCGCTACTGCGCCGGGGTAAAGACCATCGTCAAGTCGTGCACCGACTCGCCGAGCACGTCGGCTTCGGGCTGCAACGTGAAGGCTTGCGCGCCCCACTCGAACGGCACCTCGGTGCGCCGCCCGTAATCGAACTCGTCTTCGGTGACCTCGATGTTCAGCACGTACTGGCCGTTCGGGACCACGCGGCCCTGGCGATCCTTGCCGTCCCAGATCGCTTCATGCGGCTTCTCGTGATCGGGCAGCGTCGCGCTCGCGATCACATCGGGGCTGTCTGCAGCGCAGCGCCGCGCGCCCCAGATGAAGATATTGCGCGTGCGCAGCGCAGCCCAGATCTCGGGCGTCGCGACGTACTTGCCATCCGCGTCCTCGATCCACACCGCCCCGCAATTCTCGGGCTCGTAGAAGCCGCCGTAGGTCGCCGTGCCGAACGAAATCGTGAGCATGCCGGACGCGCCCTCATCGCCTGCGAGCTCGACACAGCGGTTCTCGCCGCTGGCGTCGTTGATCGCATCTTCGATCTCGGCGCGACCCTCGTCGCCTTCGCCGGCGTCTTGACCCGCGACGACCATCGGCGGCGGCAACATGCCGAGCGTGCTGCCCGGCGTGAAGAGCCCCGCCTTCGGATGAGCGGCGCTTTCGCCCGCAGCGAATTGCGGATCCGGCGTCTCGCGGCAGCCGAGGAACACCGCGCACGTCGCAAGCGCGCACGCGATTCGCCGCGCACGCACAGCACCGCGCGCGAGCAGCAGCGCGCACGCGAGCATCAGCCAGCCGAG
>JAYUYY010000411.1:0-2168 GCA_043752225.1 Sandaracinaceae bacterium
CGGAACCTGGGGAAGGCCAGCGTCGAAGGTCAGTCGGCACGCCGCGTGGCTCCAGCAATCGGGATCCAGACAATCCGCGAGGTCGTCGCCATCGTCGTCTTCGAGGTCGCTGCACTCGAACGCGCTGGTCTCGGCGCCATGTCGGGTTTGCGTGCAGGCGAGCGCGTACGAAGCAAAAAAACCGCACAGCGCGATGTGCAGTGAAACGCGCAAGCGCGAGCGCAGCGAAAGCTCCGCCCATCCGTACCCCGCGTGCCTCAATCCGCCCCAAAGCATTGCGCCGGGAGGGTACGGCAGCACGCGTTCGCACGCCACCGCGTCGTGCACGTGAAGCGCAGCGAATGTGCAAGCGAAATGTAATCCTGTGTACGCGGAAAGGCGCACGGGCACGCGCCGCTGCGCACCGCCGTATCCGAACCGCTAAAAGTCCACGGGTTCTGCGAGCGCGCGCTCGATCGCGAGCGGTACGTCGCTTGGACGTAGACCGCGGAAGTAGATCGTCCAGCGGCCCGCGGTGTAGTGGCCTTGGCACTGGCGTTCGTACCAAGCGCGGATCGGATTTTCACTGCGCGCGCGCCAGTAAAGTGATGCGTAGTCGGACGTCAACACGCTCCACAGATCGTGGCCGATGCCTTCGCCTTGGGCCTCGCGCGTGACGGCGAACTTCGAGAGGTAACCGCCGAGCTCAGTGCGTTGCACGATCGCCGCGCCGCGGTAGGCCTCTTCGATGTACGCGTGGCTGATCGGGCGGCCCAGGAAATTCTCGCTCACCGGCTTGCCGAAGCTCGACTCGAGCAGCGCTTGGAAGCGCGGAACATCGACGCCTTCGTAGCCATCGTGACGCTCGATGCGCGCGCCCTTGCGGAGCAGCGTGCCGGCGCCTTTGACGGTGAAGAGCTCGCGCAGCAGATCGAGCGGCGAGGTGAGCGCGATCAGGATTCGATGCGGTACGAGCTCGAGCACGAGCTTCTGGCAATCGGCGATCAGCCCGCGCGTCGCGGCGTCGACCTCGGGCTCGACCGCGAGCGCTTCGAAATCGGTCTGCAGGTTCACGACGCTCAAGCGCCGACTTTGCAGCCAGATCCCGCCTTGCGATCGCAGGAACACGAGCTTGTCGCTGCCGAGACCCGTCAACGTGCGGCCGAGCGCTTCCATGCGTTCGAGGCGCGACTTGCCGGGAATGCCCCAGAGCGGAACCGCGCCGCGCGAGGTCGCCGACGCGAGCGCGTCGACCGGATCTTTGCTCTCGAGCCGTTCGCACGCGACGCCCGCGCGTTCGAGCGCTGCGCGCAGGCGCTCGGGTGCGCGCGGCTCGCTGCCTTCGAAGCCGACCGCGAGCGCAGGGTAGAGGCCGAGCTCACCGAGGAATTTCACATCGAGCGCGACTTGATCGGCGTGCTGCTCGATGACGTCGCTCTCGATCACGAGCGCGGCGAAACGCTCCGCTGGTCGAGAGCGGAACAAGCGCAGGTACAGCTCGGCTTCGCTGCCGGGACCGACGCTCGTCAGGAACTTGAGCACGGCCTCGGCTGGCAAGATCCGGCTCTTCTTCGAGCGGGAGGGCGTAGGCACGGCGCGAACCGTACACCAAGACGCGCACAGCGCGAGCCTGCCACGTGCTATCACCCGCGCGTGTCCGTCGAGCACGACGCAGTCATTGTCGGAGCAGGCCCGAACGGCCTCGCCGCAGCCGCGCTGCTCGCATCCGAGGGCTACTCGGTGCTGGTGCTCGAAGGGCATGCGCAGATTGGCGGAGGCACACGCAGCGCCGAGCTCACGCTGCCCGGTTTCTTGCACGACGTGTGCTCGGCGGTGCATCCGCTGGGCGAGCTCTCGCCGTACTTGAGCACGCTACCGCTCGAGCAACACGGCTTGCGTTGGGCGCATCCGGCGCTGTCGGTCGCGCACCCGCTCGATGACGGCCCAGCGGTCGTGCTCGAGCGCTCCGTCGCGAAGACGGCGGAAGCGCTCGGTCGGGATGCGCAGGCGTACCGCTCGCTCATGGAGCCGTTCGTCAAGCTCGGCGCGCCGTTCATGTCGGATCTGCTCGGGCCCTTGCGCATTCCGCGTCATCCGTTCGGGATGGCTCGTTTTGGCTATTACGGCTTTCGTTCGGCGACGGGCCTGGCGCGCGGTCTGTTCGATGAAGCGCGCGCACAGGCCGTGTT
>JAYUYY010000412.1:0-2168 GCA_043752225.1 Sandaracinaceae bacterium
GGAAGGCAATCGCTTGCGCGCGCTCGTGCCGGTGCAGCCCGGACAAGACGTGACGATCGCGATCGGTTACGGCTCGCGCGGCCAAAGCGAGTGGCGCTACACGCCGACCGCGGGCGTCGGTCGCCTTCAAGACTTCAAGCTCGCGATGCACACCGACTTCGCCGACATCGACTATCCAGCCGGCACGATGTCGCCTTCGAGCTCGCAGAAGCGCGCGGGTGGCGGTTGGGATCTGGATTGGAAGTTCGACTCACTCGTGACCGGCCACGGCATGGGAATGATCACGCCGACTCGGGTGCAGCCGGGCGAGCTCGCGACCGAGCTCTCGTTCTCGGCGCCGATCTCGCTCTTCTTCTTTTTCCTCGTGATCTACGTGCTCGCGACGATCCGGCGCATCGACATCCACCCGATGAACTACTTCTTGATCGCAGGCGCGTTCTTCGCGTTCCACCTGCTGTTCGCATACTCAGCGGATCACGTGCCGGTCGAGTTTGCCTTCGGCCTCGCGAGCCTCGTCAGCATCGGGCTCGTAGTGAGCTATCTGCGGCTCGTGGTCTCGCCGCGTTTCGCATCGCGCGAAGCCGCCCTCGCGCAGATCGTCTATCTGATTGGCTTCTCACTAGCCCATTTTTGGAAAGGCTTTACGGGCCTCACCGTGACCGTGCTCGCGATCATCACGCTTTTCTTGTTGATGCAGCTGACCGGCCGCATCCGCTGGTCCGAAGTGCTGGCCAGCTCGCCGGCCCCGGCTCGGATCGAAAAGGCTCCCGCATAGCAGGTTGCGAACACGCAGTTCGCTACGGAAATTGTCGCGCGGCCATGGGATAGTTCGTTCGTGTCCGACACTCCGACTCTGCATTCCGCGATCTTGGACGCACTCCCGACGGGGCTTTGGGTGGCCGAAGCCCCGAGCGGGAAGCTCGCGTATGCGAACAGCCGGTTCGCCGAGATCCTGGGCATGGGCGCGCGTGATGACGTCGCCGCAGGTGAGTACGCTGCGAGCTACAGCATCCTCGATCGCAATGGCCAACCGTTCCCGGAGGAGCGCTTGCCGTTCACCCGCGTGCTGCGCGAGCGCTGCTCGGTGGTCGTCGATGACATCGTGATTCAGCGCCCCGACGGACAGCGCGCTTACGTGCGCGCGTTCGGAAAGCCGCTGTTCAACTCGGAGCAAACGATCACCCACGTGATCGTGGTGTTCATCGACATCTCGGCCGAGGTGCACGCGCAACACGAAGGCGAGAAGACACGCGCCCACCTCGAGACCGCTCTGCACCACGCACCGATCATCTTGTCCGGCTCCGATCGCGAAGGCGTGATCAACGTCTCGGAGGGCGCGGCGCTCGCGGGCCTCGGTTTTGCGCCGGGTCAGCTCGTCGGACAAAACGTGTTCGAGCTGTATAAGACCGAACCGCTCGTCACCGCGAACATTCACCGTGCGCTCGCAGGCGAGAGCTTCACCACGATCACACACCACGGGCCGACCGAGCTCGAGTCGTGGCTCGGCCCGCTGCGCGATCAAAGCGGCGAAATCTGCGGCTACATCGGCGTCTCGACCGACGTCACCGAGCGGCTGGGCTTGCAGCGTCAGATGACGCATACCGATCGCATGACCGTGCTCGGTCGCCTAGCGGCGAGCGTGGCGCACGAGATCAACAACCCGCTCACGTATGCGATGGAAGCCGTGCGGCTCGCGACGCACCTCGGGGACAGTCTCGATAAGAACGGCGCGAACGTCGCGGCGATCGCGGGCGAGCTCAAGCTCCTGCTCGCCAACGCGGCGGAAGGCGTCGAGCGCGTGCGCTTGATCGCGCGCGATCTCAAGGCGTTCGCCCATCCCGACGACGACCGGCGCGGCCCGGTCTTGATCGACACCACCGTGCAGACCGCGGCGCGCTTGGTGCAGCTCCGCACCGGGATGCGCGCGCATCTCGAGCTGCATCTGCGCTCCTTCGCAACCGTGCACGCGGACGAGAACCGCCTCGTGCAGGTGTTCTCGAACCTGCTGCTCAACGCCGCGGACGCGGTGCCTTTGCGCGCGCATATGCAGGAGCAAAACGTGATCCGCGTGTCCTCGTACGCCGACCGCGATCACGTGATCATCGAAGTCGCGGACAACGGGCCCGGCATCCCGGCGGCGCTGCGGGTTCAGGTCTTCGAGCCGTTCT
>JAYUYY010000413.1:0-2167 GCA_043752225.1 Sandaracinaceae bacterium
AATCGCCGAGCAAGCCGAGCAAACAGCGCAGCCCGAGGAAACCGCAATCACGCGTCGGCTCGACGAGCGCGCTGCAGTTGGCGGTCTGCCACTGCGCGTTGCTGCCGACCGTCACGCAGTTGTGACCCCAGTCGGTGCTCGGCTGGTTGCGCGCCCACGTGCTGGACGTCGTCCAATACGGCGAGCTGTTGACGAGATCGTCGGCTGCCGGACCGGTGAAGTAACCGCGCACGCAGTCGGAGCATCCCCACTGGCCGATCCGGTCCGTGTACCAGACGCGCTCACCATCGAGCGTTGCGAAGTGGTTGGTGTCGGAGAGCTGCAGCCAATCGTCGCTGCTCTCACGCCTGACGCCGATCCACGCTTGCTCGCCGGCGTCGAGCCGGCTCGCTATGAACGCGTTCTCGGCCACGCTGTCGATGCTCGCGAGCTGCATGCCGACGGCCTCGCAGGCTTGCGCTGCGCCGGCCCACGTGCGCGGTTGGTTGTTGCAGAAGAAGTAGCTGTGCTCTTCGCCCTGACGCAGCACACAACCTTGCTCGGGTGGCTGCGCGATCGAGCGACACGCTTGCGTGAACGCGGCGTCGAGCGCGCCGGTGCCGTATGAAACGGGCGTGCTGCCGGCACCGGCTTGGCTGCGCACCGGTTGTGCCGGCGTAGACGACGTGCCGTCGCCGAGCTGCGCGTCGCTGTTGCTGCCCCAACAGCTGACGATGCCGCTCGCGCGCAGCGCGCAGGTGTGATCGTAGCCCGCGAACACTTCGAGCGCGTCGAGCACGTTGGACACGCCGTTCGGCCGGGTCACCGGCGTCGCACTGTCGTTGTGACCGATTTCGCGCGACGAGTTGCCGCCCCAACACATCGCGTAGCCTTCGATCGTGGCGACGCAGGTGTGATCGCCACCGGCGGCAAAGCTGCCGCGCACGTTGGCCTGAGCCGCGCTGCCATCCGCGTTGCGAACGGTGGATGGGTTGGTATGCGCGGTGCTGTCGGTGGTGCCCAAGCCGAGCTGGCCGACGTTGTTTTGACCCCAGCACGAGACGCGACCCGAAGACAGCACCGCGCAGCTGTGTCCGCCGCCGGCCATGACGTGCGTCGCGCCGACGAGCGTGCCGACGCGCGCCGGCGTCGCGTTGTTGGTGGTCGCGTTGTCGCCGAGCTTGCCGAACGCGCCCTCGCCCCAGCAGAAGACGGCGTTGTCGCTCGCGCGCACGGCGCACGCGTGACGGCTGCCCGCGTCGAGCTGCTCGAAGCGCTCGGCGCTGGAGAGCACGACCGGCGTGCGCCGCTCAGTCGTCGTGCCATCGCCGAGCTGGTTGCGGGTGTTGTCGCCGAAGCACGCGATCCGACCATCCGCGAGCAGCGCGCACGAGAACGCGTCGCCGCAGGTGACTTGAACCGCCGCGCCGAGCGCCGCGCCTTCACCGATGTCGCTCGCGAGCATCGGTGCGGCCTGCGCCGCGTTGTCGCCATTACCGAGCCGGCCTTGCGCGCCGTTGCCCCAACAATGCATCTGACCTGTTTGAGTCACTGCGCACGAATGCTCGGACCCGGCGCAGACCTGCAGCACATCCGTCAGGCCCGAGACGCGCACCGCGGCGCTCGAGTCCGCAGCGCCGAGCGCGCCGCCGTTGCCGAGCTGGCCTTGGTCATCGGCTCCCCAGCAAAACACTTCGCCACCTGAGATTGCGCAGGTATGCCGGCCGCCGGCTGCGATCGGCCCGTAGTTGCCTGACACGCCGTTCGGACTTTCGCGCGTCACGAACACGCCCGGCTCGAAGCCGCTGCCATCGACCTGCAGCCGCAACGTCGTGCGCTCGCTGACCGTGATTCGATAGACCGCATCGCCGCACGCGCCGTCGGTGCCGCAGCTGAACGTGTCGCTCACGTTCGCTTGCATGCCCGTCGTGTCACCTTCGAACACCTGAGAGAGCCCGTTGACCACGCCGACGTCGTAGGCGCTCTGCGAATCCTCGTTGAGGTTCTGGTGCGTATCGTCCGCGGGCCAACGCAGCACGGCGCCGCTCTTGGTCAATGGCGGACGATCGTGCAGCGACAGCACGGTGTCGAAGCTCGAGCCTTCGGTATCGAAGCGCAGCGTCTGCTGCCCCGAGACGTGGATCTGAAACGCCGCGTCCATGCTCGCTGAGTCGGGGTTGCATTGGCC
>JAYUYY010000414.1:0-2166 GCA_043752225.1 Sandaracinaceae bacterium
AAGTTGTAGTAGTTGATCTGCGGGTTGGTCAGGCAGAAGAGCGGAAAGATCGCGAGCCAGATCAAGCGATGCGGCGGTTGCTTGCTGCGATACACGTACGCGAGCACCGCGAGCAAGCACACGAGGCCGGCGATCTTGAGGTCAGGGTAGATCTTCCAGAGCTGCGCACGCTTTGCGTCCATGCCGCCCTTCGCGTCGAGCTCCTTGCGCGACCATTCACCGCGGTAGAGCAGCGCGTGTCCGAGGCCGACGCGGTGCGAGCTAAACGACTCTGGGCTGCCATGCAGCGCCAAGCGCACCGAAGCCTCGTGGTAGGCGGAGCTGCCGTAGCGCACCCACGCGCCGCCCGCGACGATGAGCGTGACGATCAACGCGCCGCCCACGAAGCGCACGAGCTCGCGCGGCATGCGCTTATCAGCGATCCACTTGCTCGCGATCCACACCAAGTACGGCAGCGCGAAGATGCCGGGAAAGATGCGATTGCACGCCGCGTACGCGAGGCCCGCGCCGGCCAGCCCATGCCGGCCCGTGCGTAGCGCGCACACGGCGAGCACCAAGGCGGTCAGCCAATCGAAGCGCAAGATCGACTGACCGAGCACCGGCCAACGCCCGCTGAACGTGCACAGGAAGAACGTGAGCGCGACGAGCATCGCGGACAGCCCGAAGCTGCGCGCGATTACGATCATCATCGTGGCCACCAGCACGATATCGATCGACGTGAGCCACTTCAGCTGCCGCACCGAGATCAGATCGCTCAGCGAGCCGCCCACGAACGTCCACGGCGGCGGCGGGTTGTAGCCGTGATCGATGAAGAAGTACTCGAAGCCGCCGGCCACCTCGCGCTTGGTGAGGAACGAGAGATCGTTCGAGAACGCTTCCCAGCGCTCGGGTGTGAAGCGCGCCTTGACCCTCTCCGCCTGCTTGAGCGCGTAGGAGCGCGAGTGGATGTCGACGTAGTTCGTGAGGTCGCGGAAGCGCTTAACTTTCTTGAGGCGCTTGGGACCTTCGTCATCCGCGACCAGCATCGCCTCATAGAGATTGGCGTAGCCGAGCTCCGAAAAATACTTGGAGTTCAGGTAGTAGTAGGTGGCGTCGGCGTAGTCGCCCACGCGCGTGAGCTGCTTTTGGTTGAACTGGTAGTAGTTGAACGCGCCGTACAGCGCCGCGCCGACCCAGAGCAGCGTCAGCGCTTGCACGAGACGCGGCTTTACAGCTCCGCCCGCGCGCACCCAAAACGTCGCTTGCACGAGCACGAGCGCGATCGCCGCGAGCACCATGCGCCCGGCGTGGCTCTCGTCCCGGCTGATCCGCGGCACGGCAAAGCCGAGCACGGCCGCGCACGTGGCGAATCCGAGCAGCCAAGGCCATGACGCGTTCAATCTTTGCGCAATGGCAGGGCTCAGCATGGGCGTGCTCGCGATGGTTGCGGTTTACGCGAGGCTGCGCGACGCGTGCAAGTCGCCGGGGATCAGAAAGCGTATCTGCAACCTGTATACGGAGAGGCTTACGTAGCGGGCGACGCCGCGTGCCTGCGCGCGGCCAGCACGGGCAAAGCCGCGCTCGCGATCAGCGCCAGCAGCAAGAGCCCTTGCACGATCGCACCCTGCGCGGTGGCAAAGATCCCGAGCAGCGGGACCTCGGGAAACGAGATCGAGGTGATCGAGACGATCCCGGCCTCTTGCAGCGCACGCACGCCTTTGCCGGCCAATGCGAACGACAGCACCGCGAGCAAGACGCTCGAGGCGAGCATCAGCGGTCGCGGCTTGAGCCGCTGACCCACGCTGCGCAACACGAGCGCGCTCGCGACCAACGCTGCAAGGCCTAGGCCTGCACCGAGCCAGACGCGATCCTGGGCTTCGCCTGCGTCGAGCAGCAGCGCTTGGAAGAACAGCACGACCTCGAACGCCTCGCGGTAGACCGCGATGAACGAGAGGCCGAACACGCCGAGCGCCGCGCGCTTGCCGCCTGCGACCTGCTCGAGCTTGGTCGCGAGCATGCCCATGAAGCGTTGCGCGGTGAGCTGCCCGAGCAGCCAGTGGGTCACGCCGAGCAGCACGGTCGCCGCGAGCAGCGCGGCGATGCCTTCGGCGAGCTCGCGCTGCATACCGGAGAGCAGCTTGCCCGCGACCAGCCACGTGATGCCGCCCAAGATGACCGCCGCGATCC
>JAYUYY010000415.1:0-5764 GCA_043752225.1 Sandaracinaceae bacterium
GTACGTGACGACGTTCTGCTCGGTCTTCGGCTCGTTGCGCAGCTCGCGCACCTTCGAGGGGAACACCTTCCCCGGATACGCATCGACCGTGAAGCTCGCGGACTGACCTTCGTGCGTGCGCCCGATGTCGGCTTCATCGATGAACACGTGCAAGCTCATGCGCTTCAAGTCTTCGGCGAGCTTGAACAGGATCGGCGTCTGGAAGCCGGCGGTCACGGTTTGGCCCGGCTCGATCAAGCGCGAGAGCACGACGCCGCGGATCGGCGAGATGATCTTGGTCTTCGCCAATCGCGATTGCGCCGACACCAGCGCCGCACGCGCCAGCGTCGCACCAGCTCGCGCGCTCATCAGGTTCGCCTCGGCGCGCTCCGCAGCCGCCGCAGTCGCTTCGAGCTCGCTCTTCGCGACCAAGCCTTGACCCGCCTGCACCGCTGCGCGCGCCCGCGCCTGCTCGCTCTCGCTGCGCGTAGCTTCGCTCAGCCGAATCGAGGCATCCGCTTCGCGCACGCGCGCTTGCGCTTCGGCCACCGCGGACTGCAGCTGCTCGGGATCGATCTCGGCGATCAGCTGGCCGGCTTCGACCGGATCGTTCCAGCTGACGTAGACCTTCGTGACCTTGCCCGAGACCTCGGCGCCGACCTCGACCGTGCTCAGACCTTTGACGGTACCGGTCGCGCTCACCACCGTATCGATGTCCGCGCGCTTGGCCGCAGCCAGCTTGTAGGTCGGAAGCGCGGCGGCCGCGCGCTGCGCGGAGTAGCGCTGCCAGGCATAGCCCAAACCGGCTAATACGCCGAGCGCCACGAGGATCTGCAGCGCGCGCCGCAGGTGCGAGGGCTTGCGGTCGAGCCCGAGCTTGGAAACGAGCTCAGGATCCTGCACGCGCTCGCGACCTCTCGCGGATGCCGGCGCAGGAACAGGAGCACGAGCTGCGGTACCGCCGTCATCCATAGGCGCCTGGGATGTAGGGGTCGGGTCGCGCATGGTCAAGCTTTACCCGGGAAGCCTGCGACGAAACGCCGCGGGGTGACCGGTTGCCCACAAGGAGGGGGCAATCTAGAGCGCGAGAATGCTGATCCGCGCATCGCGATCGATCGTGCTCCAAGCCGCGCTGATCGGCGCGGTTTCCTGCACGGCCTCGGTCGGTTGCGGCAGCGACGATGCGGTCGCCCCGGACGGCGTTCTGCACACCGCGAACGGACCGTTCGAAGGCACGTTGCTGATCGAGCCCGATCCGCCGCGCGTAGGAGAGCATCGGGTTGTCCTCACGCTCGACGGGGAAACATCCGTCGCGCTCGAGGGTGCGATCGTCACGCTCTCGCCCTGGATGCCGGCGCATGGCCACGGATCGAGCGCTGTCGACGCGGTCGAGGAAGCGCCAGGCCTGTACGTCGCGGAGCCTGTGCGCCTGACGATGCCCGGAATCTGGCAGCTGCGCGTGCACGTGATGCTCGATGATCGGGTAGGCGAGCTGCTCGCGACCATCGAGATTCCGTGACGGCCTTATATAAGGCCTGCGTGTGGATGTTCGCTGTGCTCGTAGCGGGCGCGGCGTTCGATCCGCGTACCGCGCAAGCGCAGAGCTGCTGCGGCGTGGCCGGCGAAGACGAGCTCTCGGTCGCCGGCTTCGAACGCCGCGCAGTGTTCACGAGCAAGCTCGCGGTCGAGCACATGCTCGGACGGCACGACAGCCGCGGCGACTACCACGCGCTCGACGACGGAATCTCCGCGACCGACGCGTTCCTCGTGCTGGGCGCAGGCGTGCGCATGCCGTTCTACGAGCTGCTGCAAATCCACGGCAGCGTGCCGGTCCGCCTGCAGCACCGCGAGCTGATGACGGATGCCGCAACCCTCGTCGGCCTCGGCGATGCGAGCCTCTTTCTGCGCTGGTCCGCGCTGCGCGACGACGAGCGCGGCTTCTTCGAGGAAAGCTCGACGCTCACGCCTTCGCTCGATCTCTTCGTCGGCGCCAAAGCGCCCACCGGCCCCTATGACGATGGCCCCGACGCGCATGCGTTCGCGCGTACCACCGGTGACGGCACGTGGTCGCTGATCGGCGGCGTGCGCGCGATCAAGTACCTCACTGCCGTGCACGCGCTGCGCTTGTCCGTGCGCTACGACCATCGCTTGGTGCGCGAAACCGACGGAGCGTCCGGTTACGCCGCGTTCTCGCCCGGTGATGTCGTAAACCTAACTCTCGGTTACCTCGGGCTCGCAGGCATGCACTGGGCCTACGGCATCACGCTCGACGGTCGCTTCACTGGGCCTTCGAGCGCGCGGCTCGCGACCGAAGGCGAGCTGCACGCCCTCCCCGGCACTTCGATGCGCCAGCTCACGCTCGGCGCACACCTCACGCGCGTGTTGCTGATGCCAAAGCTCGACCTCACGCTCGGCCTCGCCTACAGCCCACCCGTGGACGGCCTCTCACGCAACATCTCCTGGGAAGGCCTCACGGGAGCTCTCACGCTCCGCTTCCACTGGATGAAATGAACGCGAGCTGGTTGATTCGCGCCCGATTTGGTCGCGAGAGCGAGCGCGCCCACAGGAAAAACCGGAACAATACTTCCTGTATTGTGAGGATTTTTCCGAGGACGTAAGCCGCTCTCGTGACCAAAGCGGGCGCGAATGTTAGAGCCCCGAGTCAGGTGAATGGATGAGCAGCACTGAAAACCTTCCGCAGGATCCTGCGGCGGTGACACGCACGTTGCGCCAGCGGTTGATCTTCTTCGCGAAGCTCGCGCTGTCGTTCGGCATCGTCTTCTTCATCTACTTCAAGATCGCGCGGGTCGATGGCGCCGATGAGCTGTGGCGCATCGTGTCCGAGGTATCGCCCGGCTGGCTCGCCGCATCGCTCGTCATGCAGCTGATCGCCGCGAGCTGCAGCGTGCTGCGCTGGCAGCGTTTGCTGATCGGCCAAGGCATTCACGCGCCGCTGCGCCATCTCTTTGGCTCGTTCATGATCGGCCGCTTCTTCGGCGAGCTCGCGCCCGGCGGCTGGACCGGCCTGAACGGTTACCGCATCTACGACATCGCCAAGCACACCGGGAAAATCGCGCGCTCGACCGCGACGATCGGCATCGAGATGGTGCTCGGCTGGCTCGCCTTCGGCGCGGTCGTGATCGGCGGCTCATTCTTCGGCGTGCGCTTCCTCGGCTTACCCGGCGTGCTCTTGGTCGACGCCGCGTTCTTGGGCTTGATGGTCACCGCGATCGCGCTGGTGTCGAAGCCCTTGCTCTTCCGCAAGCTCGCAAGCCGCTTGCCTCCCGCCGCGCAGAACAAGCTGCGCTCCGCGATCGACGCCGTCTGCGCGTACGAAGGCAAAGGCGGCCTGGTCGCGCAAGCCGCCCTGCTCGGCATCGGCACGCACACGTTTCGCGCGCTCATCTACGTCTGCGCCGCGCGCGCGCTCAACGCCGAGCTCAGCGTCGGCGAAGTGTTCTTCGGCACCTCGCTGCAGATCTTCGTGACCATGCTGCCGATCACGCCCAACGGCATCGGCTTGCGCGAGGCGACCGCGGTTGCGCTCTACACCTCCGTCGGCGTGCCGAGCGCGATCGCCGTATTGATCCCCACGCTCGGCTTCATCACCGAGGTCGTGGTCTCGAGCTTCGGCGGCCTGGTCTTCCTGTCACGCCGGGTCGGCTACAGCGTCGTCATCGGCGTTGAGCATCCGGAGCGCGAGCAGCTCGCGACCGAGAGCATCGAAATCGTGCGCTCCGAGGATCTGCCGCGCGTAGGCCGCGGTGCGATCGTCGGGCTGACCGGCGGCATCTGCGGCGGCGTGCTGCTCGGCCTCGCCGAAGCCAGCGCGGTGATCGCCGGCTCGGCCGCACAAGCCGACCTCGGCGTGCTCGCCTACGGCGCGGCGGCCTACGGTTTGCTCGGCGCGCTCGGCGGCCTCGGCGCCGGCATCGTGCTCGCGCTGCTCGGCCGCTGGCTCGGACGCGCCGCGCTGCCCGAAGCGATCGCATGCGCGCGCTTTGCCGCGTGGGTCGCGATCATCCCGGGCCTCGGAATCGCGCTCTTTCGCGTGCGCCGCGACATGTTTCACGAGGTGCTCAACTGGAAGAGCCTCGACGGCTTGAAGGCGCTCGGCGGCACCTTGCTCGGCGCGGTCGTCGCGTACTTCGTGATCTCCACGTTGCTGCGCGTGCTGATCAGCCATCGGCCGTTCAGCACGCTCTTGCGCGCGTGGGCCTCGCCCGCGCTGCTCACGATCGTGTGCCTAGTCGCGTTTGCGACGTCGGGCACGCCGGCCGGCTCGTCGGTCGCGCGTGCGAACCTCGAGAAGCGCGCCGCGCCGACTGAAGCGGGCAACGTGCTGGTCATCGTCGTCGACACGCTGCGCGCCGATCACTTGCCGGTCTACGGCAACCGCGACGTGAAGGCGCCGAACATCGTAGCGCTCGCGCAAGACGGCATCGTCTTCGAGCACGCGTTCGCGAACGCCAGCTGGACGCGCCCGAGCTTCGCCAGCATCCTAACTGGGCGTTACCCCTCGAGCCATCGCACGATCAGCAAGAGCGCGTCGTTGCCGGATGAGCTGGTGACCATGCCCGAGGCCATGCAAGAGGCCGGTTACACCACGCTCGGCATCGCGACCAACTACAACGTCGCGCCGTTCTTCAACTTCCATCAGGGCTTCGACACCTATCACTACTTAGAGCCCAACTTCGTGCTCGGCGCGAACGACACCGCGGCCAAGCTTTTGTTCGTTCAGTTCTTGCGCCAACGGATCGAGACCTATCGCGCCAAGCGCAACCAGGTCGAGCCTGGCAGCGCGTACCAAGACGCGTCGGTCGTGAACCGCGAGTTGCTCGCGTTGCTCGATCAAGCGCCGCAGACGCCGTTCTTCGCGTTCGTCGGCTACATGGATCCGCACGACCCGTACTACCCGCATCCGTACGACGGCACCGGCTACTCGCGCGCCGCGCACATCGTCCCCGACCCTGCGGACAACGCGATGATGATCCGCCTCTACAACGGCGAGATCGAATACTGGGACGAGCATTTCGGCCAGCTCGTCGCCGAGCTCAAAAAGCGCAAGCTCTACGACGACCTGACCATTGTGATCACCTCGGATCATGGCGAAGAGTTCATGGAGCACGGCGGCCACTGGCACGGCACCACGCTCTACGACGAGCAGATCCGCGTCCCTATGATCGTGAAGCTGCCGAGCAACGCGCGCGCCGGCACGCGTGTCGATCACTGGGTCGAGAGCATCGACCTGATGCCGACGATGCTGAAGCAACACGGCATCGCAATCCCCAAGGGCGTGCAAGGCAAAGATCTCATGCAGCCCGGCTACCACGCGTTCGCCGAAGAAGATCACGACGGCAACGTGCTGCGCGCGCTGCGCACCCGCCGCGGCCAGAGCGAGCTCAAGGTGATCGAAGCCAACGTTGGCAACCCGCGCGGCCTGCAACCGCTCGAGCTTTATCGCGTCGATCAAGACCCAGGCGAGCTCGTGAGCCTCGCGCAAGAAGAGCCGGAAGTGCTCGGCATCGCTGCGAAAGCACTCGATCTTCAAGGCCGCGCCGCGCAGAAAGATCGCGCGCAGAGCAAGACGGTCGACCTCGCGAGCGACTCGAGCGCAGTAGAGAAGCTGCGCGCGCTCGGCTACGCCGGCGACGCTAAGTAGTCGAGCATCTTGACCGGCATGGACTGAGCATCAAGATGCTTTCCATGACTGCTACGCGCACGACACTCACGCTTGAACCCGATGTGGCGCGCTTGGTGGACGAAGAGGTTCACCGGGCGCGTA
>JAYUYY010000416.1:0-5764 GCA_043752225.1 Sandaracinaceae bacterium
CTGCTCGGGCGTCGTGTCTCCGTCCATCATCGCCGCGAAGACCGCGTAGCCGCGCTCCTTGAGCGCTGCTACGCAGCCCGCGGGCGTCGCGTGTCGCACGATATCGAGCCACCGGTCCGCGCCTTGAGTGACGCGTTGCGAGGCGAGGTAGGGCTCGAGCCCTTCGATCAGATGAACCTCTTGCGCACCGAACGAATCGGCCGAGCGCAACACCGCGGCGACATTGTGCGGATCGCACAGGCCGTCGAGCACCGGTACGACCGCGCGCGTGCGCTGCGCGATCACCGCATCGATGCGCGCGCGCCGCGCCTCGGTGAGCATAGGCTCGAGCACGTCGATGATCTCGCGCGCCGCGAACGGCAACGCATTCGAGCGCTCGAGCTGGGCTGCGAGCGGATGGTCCCGCCTCATGCGACCGCGCTATAGCACACGCGCGAGGCGCTACTTCTGCGCAGGCTTGTCTTGATGCTTTGCGGCCGACTTGCGGGCCGTTTTGCCGATCTTGACGCCGATGACGAGCGTGCCGCCGGCATGCTGTTGACCCGCTACGAAGAACGGCTCGCCCGAGGCGATTACCGTCAGCAGCGGCAGGTAGTCGTTCTTGTCGGGGCGATTGATCGAGACCTGCACTTTGTGCCGGCCATCCGCCATGCGCTCCACGAGCGTCAACCGCAGGCTGCGGCCGTTGGGCAGATCCACCGATGCCGGCTGTTCATCGGTCAGCTCGACCGAGTGCGTCGCCAGCAGCTCTTTGCTGCCAAAGCTGTCGAAAGGAGGCTTCTGAAGCGCGGTGATCTCTTTGAGCTTGGGATCGACCGGGCCGGCCGCTTCCTTGGCGAGCACCACCAGCACTTCGCCCTTCACCGGCCCTTCGGCGGCAGCAACGGTCGCGCAGAGCGCGAATGCGACGATCAGGGAAGTGGAGGTGAGGCGGGCAAGCATGTTCATTCCTCGTCGTTGATCCATACGACCGGGGTCGACGCGCCATCTGCCAAAGCGATTTCGAAGACCGTGCCGGTATTGCTGCCAAAATCCACTTGGACGACTTCGGAGTCCGCGCTGCCTTCTTCTTCGGTTTCCGTAGGCGCGGCGGGCGCCTCGGCAAGCATCATCGGCTCGCGCTTTTCGGCCCGCTCGTCACGCGGCGCCGCTCTACGGGCCACTTCTTCGCTAGGCCCGGCCGTATTCGCGCGCAAAGCGAGGACCAACGCGGCCGCTGCCGCGAGCGCCACTCCGCCGGCCGGAACCCAAACGCGCGAAGGTTGGTATTCGAGGCTCTCGCGTACCCACACCACGGCGCGCTCTGACCAGGTCGCAGAAGGTTGCGTGCGTGTGGCTTTATCGATCGCGCCGAACGCGGCCTCGAAGTCGACCGTGCTCGCGGCCTGGATCGCCGACATCGAGATCAAATCCCGCAGCTTCCCGAGCGACGCGAGACGCTTGGTGCACTCGGCACAGGTCGTGAGGTGACGCTGAACCGCGCCGGCTTCCGCAGGCGCAAGCTCGCCGTCGAAGTGCATGTTTAGCGTGTCTTCTTCTACGTGCGCGGTGTTCACGACTTACTCCGAGAGTTGGAGGTCGCCCTCCAAATAGCTTGCGAGCCGCTCCTGCATCTTCCTGCGAGCGTGGAAGAGGCGGCTCATGATCGTGCCCTTGGGTACGCGAAGGATCTTCGCCATCTCTTCGTAGCTGAGCCCTTCGACCTCGCGCAGGATGATCACGGCGCGGTGATACTCGGGCAGCTCAGCCAACGCCGCTTGGATGTGATCGGTGAGTTCTTTGCGAGCGACCATCCGGGACGGATTTTCGTGCGCGCTCTGCGGCAACATCGCGCCGTCCGCGAGCGTGTCGTCCTTACGGATCGTGTCGTCGAACTCGGTGTTCTTGCGGCCGCGGCGCAGGTGGTCGATCGAGAGGTTCATCACGATCCGATATAGCCAGGTGTAGAAGCTCGAGTTGCCCTGGAAGCCGTCGAGGTGCTTGTGGACCTTGATGAAGGCTTCTTGGACCACGTCGAGTGCATCCTGCTGGTTCTTGACCACGCCGAACGCGACGCCGTAGGCGCGGCGGTTGTAGCGATCGAACAGGATGCGAAAGGCCGCTTTGTCGCCGGAGCGAACCCTTGCAACCAATTCGACGTCGCCATCCGCGGTCACCTCCGGGGCCTTCGACGAGGTCGCGGGGGCTGGATTCACCGAGGTTGCCGCGTGACTCGCCGCGGCTCCTGCCGGGTTGGGCGCCCGCTCCATGGGCGGATGTGTAGCACGGCCCCGCCGCGATTGCGTCGCGGGGATTTCTACGGAGCTGCCTGTTTGGCGGCTGGAAGCTTGGGTTGCACGAGCCGGTTGGACGTCGCGGCAGGCGGCAGTAGCCTACGCCGCCCATGTCGTCCCTGGTGAGTGGTCTCAATGATGCGCAACGCGCCGCCGTGCTCCATACGGATGGGCCGCTCGTGGTCTTTGCGGGGGCCGGCAGCGGCAAAACGCGGGTCATCACCCACCGCGTCGCGTACTTGGTCGCCGAACGGCGGGTCGCGCCGTGGCGCATCCTCGCGGTTACGTTCACGAACAAGGCCGCCGCCGAGATGCGGCAGCGCTTGAGTGTGCTGCTGCCGACCGGTGCACCCGATCTTTGGGTCGGCACCTTTCACGCGATCTGCGCGCGGCTCCTGCGCCGCTACGCCGAGCAGCTCGGCATCCGCAAAGACTTCGTCATCTATGACGACAGCGATCAACGCGCGATGATCACCCGAGTCACGCGCGATCTCGGGCTCGACGATCGCCGCTATCCGCCGCGGATGTTGGCGGGCGTGATCAATCGCGCGAAAAACGACGGATTGGTCCCCGAGGAGCTTCCGACGCTCGACCCGTTCGAGCGCGCTTCGCAGCAGGTCTATGCGACCTACGAGCAGCGCATGAAGGTCGCGGGCGCGCTCGACTTCGGCGATCTGATTCATCGCCTCGTGCTGGGCCTCAAGACCGACGAAGCGCTGCGCAAGGATCTCAGCGGGCGCTACGACCACGTGCTCGTCGATGAGTACCAAGACACCAACCACGTGCAGTACATGCTCGTGCGTCTGCTCAGCGAGCAGCACCGCAACCTGTGTGTCGTCGGCGACGACGACCAAAGCATCTACCGGTTCCGCGGCGCCGATCGCCGGAACATCTTGGACTTCTCGCGCCACTTTCCCGACGCGCGGACCGTGAAGCTCGAGCAGAACTATCGCTCGACCAAACGCATTCTGCGGGTTGCGAACGCGGTGGTCGGCAACAACCTCGATCGCGAGCCCAAGCAGCTTTGGACTGACAACGACGAAGGCGCGAAGGTCGCCGTGCTCGGTTGCGTCGATGAGCGCGAAGAAGCTGCGACGGTCATTTCACTGCTGCGCATGCTGCTCGAGTCGGGGATGGCTCGAAACGAGATCGCGCTCCTGTATCGAATCCACGCCCAGTCGCGCGTCTTCGAAGAAGCGCTGCGCTACTTCAACTTGCCGTATCGAGTCTTTGGTGGACTGCGGTTCTACGATCGCGCTGAGGTCAAAGACCTGCTCGCGTACATGCGCGTCGTGCACAACCCGCACGACGACGTGAGCGTGCTGCGGATCGTGAACACTCCCGCGCGCGGCATCGGTAAGACGGCGCTCACGCGGCTCGTCGATGCGGCATCGCGCAATGGCACGAGCGTGTGGGAGGCGCTCGGGCAGGTCGAGCACGATCCCGCGCAAGCTTCGGCTGCGCGTAGCGCGCTGATGCGTTTTCGCGAGCTCATCGTGTCGTTGCGAGAGCTCGCGGCGCGCGGCGAGCTGCCGTCGCTGATCGCAGAGAACGTTCTGGTCCAAACCGGCTACGACGCAGCGCTTCAAGCCGACGACAGCGCGGAAGCCGATGCCCGTCGCGAGAACTTGCGCGAGGTGATCGGCTCGATGAAAGAGCTCGAGCAAGAGGCCTCGGAGCCGACGCTCGCGGCGTACCTCGAGCTGGTCACGCTCCAGACCGACGCCGATCGCGCGAACAACGACGACGCGATCACGCTGATGACCGTGCACGCGGCCAAGGGCCTCGAGTTTCCAGTCGTGATCGTCGCCGGGCTCGAGGAAGAGCTCTTCCCGCATAAGGGGTTCTCTCCCGATCAGGACGACGGCGACCTCGAGGAAGAGCGCCGGCTTGCGTACGTCGCGTTCACGCGTGCCGAGAAGCGCTTGTTCCTGAGCTACGCGACAGCTCGGCGAGTTTATGGCGAGCTGAAGATGCGGGTGCCGTCACGCTTTTTGCGTGAGATGCCCGCCTCGGAGCTCGACACGCTCTCGGGGCAAGGCAGCGGCCGCGGTCGGCCGCAGCAACCGCGTGCTGCATCCGGGTATGGATCCAGCAGTGCTTACGCGCGGGATCGCGAGGTCCGTCCGGCGCGCGCGTCTACCGATTCGTACGTGGATCGAAGCGAAGGATCCGATTTGGAGGAGGGCGGTCTGCGGCGGGGCATGCGCGTGCGTCACCCGAAGTTCGGCATCGGCGAGGTGCACGCGGTCTCGCCGGAGGAGCCGCCGCGCGTGACGGTGCGCTTCCCCGGTTGGGGAGAGAAGACGCTGCTGTCGAGCTACCTCGAGCCGGCCTGATTCAGCTGCGATCGGCCGAGCGGCTTCGAGCGACCGATCAACTGGAGCTGGGCGTGCTGTCGATCTTAGGCGTCGGCGGCGTGGTGGTGGTGCTGCTGGATTCGCTCGAGCCGCCGCTCTCGGATCCGCCGCCCTTTTTGCTCGAGCCGTAGCCGTCCGAATACCAACCGCCACCCTTGAGGATGAAGTTTCCGCCCGCGATCAGGCGCCGGAGCTTCTGCTTGCCGCACTTGGGGCACTTCTTGAGGGGAGCGTCGCTGATGCGTTGCTCCGCCTCCATTTCGCGCCCGCAGGCATCGCATCCATAGGTGTACGTCGGCATAGCGGAGTGGGTCGCAAGTTAAGGTGGGGGCTTCTCAAGTCAACCGCTCGAGGCGGATCGCGATCAGATGACGCTTGCTTCTGACGCCCAATCGAAGCTGAACAAACAGTCAGCCGGGACGGAAGGTCAAAGGCTATTCGTCGAAAGCCTCTTCGCCGTCGCCGCCGCTGGGATCGGCGAGCTTGCGCGTCCAGAGGATCGCGTCGCTGCGCTTGCCTTCGACGGATACGCCGCGCGCCAGGAGGCCCGTCTTGCGGAAGCCGGCCGCGAGGAACATCGAGCTCAGCTCGACGTCGTCGACGGGCGCAAACGCGAACGCGGAAACGATCTCGCGGCCCTTCAGCTCTTCATTGAGGTCACGCAAGCCTTGAGTCACCGCGAGCAAATCGGGCTCGCCCTTGGGGCGGCGCAAGATCTCGATCAGCGCGTGGCCGAAGCAATCCTGGAACTCGGCCGAGATGTAGTTCGTCCGGCCCTTCTTGTGATTGACCTCGTAGTACATGCGCGCCGCATCGCGGCCGAACGAGTCGAAGCCACTCCAGGGCGAGTCGTTCTTCTTCCAAACGACATCGCGTGCGGCGAGCGCGATCTTCTCGCCGATCTGCTTGGCGCTCGCGCCCTTGAGGCCGTCTTCGAGCTCGAGGGCTTTCTTCTTCGCTGACACGATCGTGCGCTCAGCCAAGCGCTGCGTCGCGTCGGTGACCTCGACCGATGCGGTGCGATCGCCGATCACGCAGCCGACCAAGTGGCCATCGCTGCGCTTGTAGAAGCCGGGCACGGTGCCTTCGCGCACGAAGCCGACGCGCGTCCAGGACGAGACTTCGTCTTTC
>JAYUYY010000417.1:0-2160 GCA_043752225.1 Sandaracinaceae bacterium
CCTGCGTGCATACGCGGTCGAGCACGGCGCTCGGCGCGCAGCTCACGAGCGCTTCGCGACGCTCGGGCGTGATCGCCTGCGCGGCCAGCTCGAACGCAGCGTTTTCGTATTGCTCGGTCGCATGCGGCGAAAGCGTGGAGTGCGCGGTGCCGACCGAGACCGAGCCGTGGATCAACGCGTCGGCTTCGAGTTGCGTGGTGAGCGTGAGATCGCCGAGCAGCTGGCGCACGCTGTTCTGGTATTGCGCGCGCGTCAGGCGCCGCAACGAAGCAGGCGGCGGTTGAAACGCCGGCCCGCTGGCTGCACCGCCAACACCACCACTGTCGCCAGTAGCAGCGGCGCCGCCCTGCCCTGCACCCGCGCCGCCCGCGCCGGCTTGTGCGGACGCTGCGGAGCTGCCCGCCGCTGCGTTGTCGCGAGCCGCGGGATCGTCGACTCCAGAGATCGAGCCCGTGCACGCAGCCATGCATGCGATCATGCACGCCCATACGACCAGCAGCAGCCGCGCGGCTCTGCGTTCGTGGCTCACCCGTTCCACGCATAGACCCATACGCGTTCGTCGCTGCGCGGCCAATCCGGGACGGTTGGGGGCGAACCGTGCGAATCCACGCGCGCGTGATTCCCATTCACGGACAGGGAACACTTGCAGTGAGTGGCTGCCTTACTCGAGCGTGCCGCCGCACAGGATCAAGGCGCCGGGGCAATCCATGGACAGCGCGCGTGTTTCGCGAGTAGGGGCTTGGATCCCCAGCGAGGCGGTCGAATACGAGACGAGCAGCTGGCCGCGTGCGGTCGCTCGCACGCTGGTCGGGCCTGCGCTTTCGGTGGTTTGCGCCAGCTCGGCCTCGTGGACGATCAAGCCGAAGGCGTCGATGAAGGCGATCCGAATCGTCGGCTCGCTGACGCCGAGCGAGCTGAGCGCGCGATAGGCGACGGCGTAGCCCTGGCCGAACGCGGTGATCGAGCCGTCGACTACGCGGCGCGGCGCGTTGGCGATGTTCACGCTGGCTTGCGCGGCGCGGCCGTCGCTTTCGACGCGCTGGAGCTTGAGGCTCTCGCGGATGCCGCCTTCGCGCGTTGCGTAGAGCAGGCCGACGCTGCCGACACGCGAGTCGAGCTCGAAGCGCGCGCTGCTGGCCAGCGACTTGGAGAGCGTTTGCGGCTGACCCGCGATCGCGAGCGCATCGTCGGCAGCGCGCTGGAGGCTCACGCCGCGCACGTGGAAATGCTCGTCGTCGTCCGGATCCTGCTCCGACCACGCGAGCAACAGCGCGTCGTCTTCGAGCGTCGCGAGCTGCAAGAACCTCGGCGTGACCCCATCGGGAAGCTCGAGCGCCGAAGGCTCCGCGCGCGTTGCGCCGTCGCGTCCGAGCCGCTGCGTGTGCACGGAGAGAGCGCTTCCATCACGTTCGGCGAACGCAACCACGAAGCCATCTTCGAGCGCAGCGATCGCGAACAGCGCGTCGGTGTCTTCAGGCAGCGCCTGCGACAGCGTGAGCGTCTCGGCGCCGCCCTCGAGCACCTTGAAGCTCAGCGTCGCGCCGTGCTGCCAGAGCATCGCGAACGTCTCTTGCGATGCGGCGAGCAGCGCGCGTCCGGGCGCATCGGCTTCGTCGATCAGCCGGACAGGTGGCTGAGCCTCTTCGCCCAGCTCGAGCGCTTCGATCATCAGCGCGCCGACCGCGTCATGGTGCAAGAGCGCGAAGCCGCGCTGATCGGTTGCGGTCGAGAGCCCGCTCAGCTGCACGTTGCCGGCGAGGTCGCGCACGTCTTCATCGTCATAGCGGCACAAGTGCGTCTCGCCGCTGATCACTTGGTGACCTGCATCGCCTTGCGGCCGCGATCCATCGACATGCGGCGTGAAGTCGTTGCCGCTGTCGCGAATGCCCGAATCGCCCGTGCTGAAGCTTCCAGTTGAGCCCGGCTCGTTTGCGCACGCGAGCGCGGCGCACGCCAGCAAGACGGCTGCGAACGCTCGCAGCTGCGACCGAGCCCGCGCGCTCACTCGACGCTCCGGCAGCGGTAACGAGTCTCCCAGAAGAAGACCGAAGGCGTGCGCGTGCGATCGCCGCGCGATTCGAGCTCGAGCTTCATGCGCATGTGCTCGTGCATGTTGCCACCATCGAGCGCGCTCGCGGGGTGGCCCGTGTTGTCGTAGAC
>JAYUYY010000418.1:0-2156 GCA_043752225.1 Sandaracinaceae bacterium
GAACGACCTGCCCGGTGCAGCGCGCTGCCTCGAAGGCGTGCTCGCGCTCGACGCGAACGACCGCACGACCCTCGAAGCGCTCGCGCGCTTGTACGAGAGCCTCGAGCAGTGGGCGCTCGCGACCGACAAGCTCAGCGCGTTGCTCGCGCTCGAGACCGGGGCGCAAGCCATCGCGACCGCGCACCGCCTCGCAACGCTCGCCGAGACCAAGCTCTCGGACGTCGAGCTGGCCGAGCGCGCGCTGCTAAAAGCCCACGCTAGCGACCCCGCAGACGAGCCGACGGTGCAAGCGATCGGCGCGCTCTACGAGCGTCACGCGCTGCACGGCAAGCTCTCGGAGTGGCTCGGCGCTGAGGAGCAGCGCCTCACCGATCCGGCGCGCAAGCTCGCGCTTTTGCTTCGAGTTGCAGGCCTGCAGCGCAAGCAGCTCGGCGATGCACCCGCAGCCGCCACGACGCTCGAGCGCGCGAGCCAGCTCGTGCCCGACGACCGCGATGTCTTGATGCAGTTGTGCGATCTGTACATCGCCGCCGGCCGCTCCAAGGACGCGATCCCGGTGCTCGAGAAGCTGGTCGCTTCGTATGGCGGCCGCCGCGCCAAGGAAGTCGCCGTCTACGAGCACAAGCTTGGCCAGGCCTACGAAGGCCTCGCCAACATGGAGCAAGCGCTCAAGCACTATGACGCCGCGTTCAAGGTCGACCTGACTAGCATCGCGATCCTGCGCGACCTCGGCCGCGTCTGCCTCGCGATGGGCGACCTCGACCGCGCGCAGAAGACCTACCGCGCGCTGCTGCTGCAAAAGCTCACGCCCGAGAGCGGCGTCAGCAAGGCCGACGTCTACTTTCACCTCGGCGAGATCTCGTTCCAACAGGGCGACAAGCTCAAGGCCAAGAGCATGCTCGAGCGCGCCGTATCTGAAGGCGGCGGCCACGCCGCAGCCTCCGCCCTGTTGGCGCAGTGCTGAACGCGGGTGTGATCGCTGGCGTGATCGATGTGGACGGCGTGCTGAGCGCCGCCGCCGATGCGAAGGTCAGCGCGCTCGACCGTGGCTTCCTCTACGGCGACAGCGCGTTCGAGGTCATGCGCACCTACGGCGGCCGCGCCTTCTGCGAGCGCCAGCATCTCGAGCGCCTCGAGCGTTCCTGCGAGCGCCTGCGCATCCCGCCTGCGATCGAGCGCGTCGTTTTGCGTGAGCGCATCGCCCGCGCGGTGCGCGAGAGCAAGCTTTCCGAGTGCTACGTGCGCGTCGCGATCACCCGCGGCGTCGGCCCGCTCGGCATCCGCTTGCCCAAAGCGCCGCGCCCGACCGTGCTCGTCTACGCGCTCCCGCTCGAGGTCCCCGACGCATCGTTCTACCGCGACGGCATCGAGGTCGGGCTGGTCCACGTAGGCCGCGCGACCGACGGCACGTCCGCTGCGGGTGCCAAGACCAGCAACTACCTCACCAGCGTGCTCGCGCTCGACGACGTGCGTCAGCGCGGCGCGCAGGAAGCGATCGTGGTCGGCGCGCTCGGCGAGTTGATCGAAGGTGCTACCAGCAACCTTTTCCTCGTCCGCTCGCACGCAGGCAAGCCCATCCTCGATACGCCGCCGATCAGCAGCGGCATTCTCGAAGGGATCACGCGCAGCACGGTGATCGAGCTTGCGACCACGCTCGGCATTCCGGTGCGCGAGCAGTCGATCAGCTCCGCCGATCTGTACGGCGCCGACGAAGCCTTCATCACCAGCACGATCCGCGAGCTCGTCCCGGTGGTGCGCGCCGACGGTGTCACGATCGCGAGCGGTCGCCCCGGCCCGGTCGTCGCGCAGCTGCTCGCCGCGTACCGCCAGCTTGCGCACGCGCCCGCTTCCGCGTAATCGCACCGGCTCTTGGATCCCATCTACCGCAGCGAAGTGAACCGCGACGTGCCGCTCGCCCAGCCCGGCGAGATGCAGCCGCTCCAGCTCGGCCCGTTCTCGGTCTGGCCGCCGGTCGTGCTCGCGCCGATGGCGGGCGTCACCAACTATCCGTTCCGCGCGCTGTGCCGCGAGCAGGGCGCCGGCCTCTACGTCAGCGAGATGATCACCGCGCGCCCGCTGGTCGAGGGCAACGAGAAGACCCGCCACCTCGCCGGCTTCGGCCCCGACGAAGGCACCCGCAGCCTGCAGCTCTACGG
>JAYUYY010000419.1:0-5750 GCA_043752225.1 Sandaracinaceae bacterium
AACCTCGAGTACCTCTACATGCGCGGCGTGAAGACCGTGCACGGCGTGACGCTCTCGCCGTTGCAGACCGAAGAGATCGAGCGCCGCAAGCTTTCGGGCGTGAAGGTCTGGTGCATGGACTACAAGGATTTCGTACCGGAGAAGAAGTACGACGCGCTGCAATCGATCGAGATGATCGATCACCTGTGCTCACCCGCGCAGGCGAACCAAGGGCTCGGCATCGAGATCTACCGCGAGTACTTCAGCAAGTGCCGCACCTGGGTCGAGCCCGGCGCATGCTTTGGCTTTCAAGCAATCCTGCGCAACCGCGTGCCGCGCAACCGCAAGGACCTCGAGGACCTGCGCTTCACCGCCGACGTGATCTTTCCGGGCGGCCTCAACCCGCGGCTCGAAGAGCTGGTCGCAGCCGTGAACCCGAGTTGGGAAATCGTCGAGCTCAAGACGCGCCGCGAGGACTACGGCAAGACGACCGCGGAGTGGTTGCGCCGCATGAAGTCGCACGAGGCCAAGATCCGCGCGACGTACGGCGATCAGGTGTTCGACGACTACGACCGCTATCTCTCGACCTGCGTGCGTGCTTTCGCCGGCCACTGGTCGAGCGACGTGCAGATGAAGCTTAGAGCGATCTAGCTTGGTTATGAGAGAGGGGTCGACCCTTCCTCCCCGTCGGGCAGAGTCCGCCGGGCCCCCTCCCTCCTCGCGTTGCTGCGCGGAATCGGATCGCCATGAAGCGACGCGCTGTTCTAGTCATCGTCCCGCTGCTCGCGTTCTTCGGCTTCTTGTTGTGGCGGCACGAGGGGACGGTCGAGCGGCACGCCTCGGGAGGTACGGACGCCGCTGGCGACGTCGCGCCGGCTCCGACCGCCGTGGTCGCGCTGCCGGCGACGCAGGCCGGGCATCGGCCCGACGCGCAGGCGCCAGAAAAAAACGAGCCCGAGCAAGGCGCGCTCGAGCCGCTCGACTGCGACGCCCCCGAGGGCAATGTCGCGACGGTCGACGGCGAGGGCATTCCCGCCGCCGAGCTCTGTGCCGATTGGCGCCGACTGTCGGGGCCGACAGACCAAGGCGATCCGACTGTCATGGACAAGCAGGGCAAGGCCTTGCTCGAAGGATCGATCGCTGCGCGTTTGGTCGACCGCGCGCTCGCCGCTTTGGGCAAGCCGGTGACCGAGGGCGAGGTCGATACGGCTCTGTCGCAGCTGGTCGCGCTGCGCGGCGTTTCGCGTCGCGCCTACGAGCAAAGCCTGCGTGACGAGGGCGTCGATCTGGCGATGCTGCGACGCGATTTGAAGCGCCGAGTCGCGCTCCAGAAGCTGGTCGAGCTGCGCGGGGATCTGGTGCCGACGAGCGAGGAAATCGAAGCCGCGTACGCAGCCGATCCAACGCGCTGGGGCACACCAAGAACGGCGACGCTGGAGGTGTTCCTTGCGCGCGCCGTGCCGACCGCGCCGGCCCAAGAACGCGCGCAGGCGCTCGCGTCAGCGCAGGCCTTTTCCGCGGGTTTATCGGCAGGCGAGGCACCCGCCGAGCTCGCGAAGAGGCACAGGCTGGTCGCGACGCCGGCGGTCGCAGTGACCGCCGAAGGCGTCGAGGCCGAGCTGTCAGCAGTCGCGTTTGGGCTCGCGCCGGGTCGGTGGTCGCAACCGGTTCAGACCCGTGCGGGCTGGTCCGTGGCGCGGCTCGTGAAGATGACCGAAGGCAAGGCGCGGCCGCTCGCACAAGTCCGCGACCAGATCCGCGACAGGCTCATGAGCGAGCGCAAGCTCAGCGAGCAGCAACGAGTCGTCGCCGAGCTGCGCGCTGCATCCAAGGTCGTTCAGCTGCAGTGGTGATTCGCATGATCGTCCGCGACCTGTGAACCGGCGGACATGTCCGGCCGTCGCCGCGCGTTAGGACGTGGGTCACAGGCCTCTCGCAGGCCCGTTTTGGCTGGCACGACGTGTGCTCTACGTCGCGGCGGCACCGAGCATCGCGCCGTTCTGAGCCGCGACGACCGAGCTACGGTCCTTCACGTTCAAGACCCGGGGGTTCCATGTTGATCGACATCGAAGTTGAGCTTGAATCGACACCGCAACGCGCCGCGCCCGCCGTCAGGCTTTGGCTCGACCTTGATCCTCAAGCCGGCTTTCATACCGAGCTCGAAGCGCTGCTTCGTCCCAGCGGACGAGCGCGCTGGACGGGCTCCTTCGACGTGCCGCGTCCGAAGCTGACTAGCTACTTCCTGTACCGCCTCGCGTTGCGGGCTGCACCGCACACGGCGTGGTCCTTGTCGCTGCGCGACCGAGAATCGGGGCGCGCTTTGTTTAGCGACACGGACATGGTTGCGCTGCCCAAGACCTGGGTGATGGGCACGTGCTCGCTCTCGGCGGTCGAGTGACGGCCGTCGAGCCCCAAAGCGCTTCAGCTTAGGCCGCTCAGCGTCCTGCCGACGCTCGCTTGGCCTTCTTGCGCGGTGCTGCGGACGCAGCGGGCTGCGTGCGGGCTTGAGCCTCGAGAGCCTCGAGCCCGCGCAGCACTGCAAGGCGCAGCACGATCGATCGCGAGACGCGACCGAGAAACAGAGCCTCTTCGGACTCTGCGAGTGGTTCGATCAGCGCGTCCGCGCGGTCGACGAGGGATTGCGGCAAGCGCAGGGTGATGATGGTCGAGTCGCTCATGGTGACTGCCCTCGTTCCAGTTTCGATGCGTGGAACTGCTTTGGACTGCTGCGTGACTACGTGAGTACTGATGCTCGGGGCGGCCCGCGTCGAGAGACGAATCGCCGCTGACATAAAACTACGATTCGCCGTCGACTTGTAGTGTTCGAGCCGCGACATGGCAATGTGGTGTGCTGTGCGTGACCGTGTTCTCTACGCCAGCGTATCGAGCGCTTGCTGCAGCTCGCTGCGCGCATGTTCGTCATGTGCGGCGATCGCCACGGCGATTCCTTGCGTAAGCCAAGCACGTGCAACTTCGACACGGCCTAGGGAGGTCAAAATCTGCCCAGCCATCAAAAAGGTCGGCACGTACTGCGGATGCAGCGTTCGGAGCTCCTCGAACCCGGCCATGGCCTGCTCGAGCTGCTCGAGCCCCCGCAGCTCGAGGGCTCGGGCGTAGCGAACGAACGGATCGCTCGTGCCCTTGGCGATCATGGCGTCGAGCATTTGCAGGCGCTTGTTGGTGGCGGTCATGGGCTCTCGAGCACGCCGATATACGGCAGATTGCGGTAGCGCTGGGCGTGATCCAGGCCGTAGCCGACGACGAAGGCGTCCTCGATCGAGAACCCCAGGTAATCGATATGCACGTTCACGCGCGCGCGACTGGGCTTGTGCAAGAGCGCCACGAGCTTGATGGATCGCGGGCCGCGCCGCGCCAGCAAGTCGAGCAAGAAACTCAGCGTCAGACCGGTGTCGACGATGTCTTCGACCAAGAGCACGTCCTTGCCTTCGATCGGCTGGGACAGGTCGCTCGTGATCTGCACTTCGCCGCTGCTCTCGAGCTCGTCGCCGTAGCTGCGCACGCCGAGAAAGTCCATGCGCAGCGGCAGATCGATGTGCCGGATCAGATCGGCTGCGAAGACGAAGCTGCCCTTCAGAACCGAGATCACGATCAGGTCATCGCCAGAGTGCGCTTGTGTGATGTCACGGCCGAGCTGAGCGACGCGTGAGGCGATCGCAACTTCGTCGATCAAGCTGCGGGGGCGTTCGATCATGGCGTGGTCCAGAGCCGGTGGGCTGCGACGAGCGATTCGCGAAACCACTGCGGGAGCGTGCCGGTGAGTGAAATCAGGCCCATCCATACCACGGCGAGCAAGACCAGCGGCCGCACGCCCTGCGCGAGCGCGGGTAGAAACGAGATCGAGGAAAGTCGGGCGAGCAGCGCGATCAACACGTCGCTGAGGGCGAGCGCGAGCAGCACCGGAAGCGCGACGAGCGTTGCGGTCGTCAGCGAGCTGCCGAGCAGCTGCACCACGCTGAGCGCCAGCCGAGCCGGATCCGTCGCTGCGCTGAGCGTTCCGATCGGAACGGTTTGCAGCGACTGCGCGATCGCCGAGAGCGCCAGTCGATGGCCGCCAAGCGTGACGAAAAGTGCCACGGCGAGAAAGCCGTAGAGCCGGGCGATCGGCGGATCTTCGCGGGCCGCGAGCGCGAAGCCCTGGCCCTCACCGAGATTATCGCCGGCAGCTGCGTGGATGAGCTCGCCAGCCCAGCGCAGCGCGGACACGGGCAATGCGAGCGAGAAGCCCAGCACGAGGCCGATCGCGAGCTCGCGCAGGGCGAGCGCAAGCCACGGCAAGAGGCTCGTCGGCAGCGAGGGGGCTGCAGGCAAGCTGCTGGGCAGGAGGCACACGACGAGCACGAAGCCGATCGCGGCTTGAACCAGGCGCGGCGCGAGCTCGGCGAGCAGCCACGGCGAGAGCAATACGAGCGGCGTAAGGCGTAGGGCGAGCAAGCCCGCGCAAGCGAGCAGCTGCCACAAGGCATCGGGGGTGAGCGCGGCGTTGTCGATCCACGCGAAGGCGGGCGAAGCGGGCATGACGCGTTTGGGTTAGTGCGTGAGCTTCGGCAGCTCTGCGAGGACTGCGCTCGCAAAGCTGGATAGGCGCTCCGCCATCGCCGCCGAGGTGATCCAGAGCGCCGCGCCGACCGCGAGCAATCGCGGCACGAACGCGATCGCCGGATCCTGAATTTGCGTTGCGGTTTGCAGCGCGCCGACGATCGCACCCGCCGCGAGCGCCGCGAGCAACGCGGGCAACGCGAGCACGCACGCGAGCTCGAGCGCCTGCAGCAGCAAGCTGGTCAGGCTCGAGAGAGCCGCAGCGTCGTTCACGTGACTCACGCGCCCGACGCTACTCCCTCTTTCGAGCCCGAAGCAATCCGCCGGCTCAGCGCGCTTCTTTGGTCTTTGGCCGGTAGTGGACGCGCAGCGGAGTGCCTTCGAAGCCGAAGCGCTCGCGCAGCTGGTTGCTGACGAAGCGCTGGTAGCTGAAGTGGACCTTCTCGGGGAAGTTGGTCGAGACGATGAAGGTCGGCGGCGCGATCGCGGCCTGCGTCACGAAGTAGATGCGTACTGCGCGGCCGCCGCTGGTCGGCGGGGGCTGGCGATCGATCGTCTCTTCGAAGAAGCGGTTGAGCTGGCCGGTGGTGACGCGTTGCTTGTGGTTGGCCGTGACCTTGCGCGCGTTCGCGACCAGCTCGCCGACGCCGCGGCCGGACTTCACGCTGATCATGGACAGCGGTGCCCACGGCATGAACGCGAACGTCTCGCGCGCATGGCGGATCGCCTTGTCGCGATCTTCGCGCGACAGCGTGTCCATCTTGTTGAGCGCGATCACGATCGCGCGGCCGCGATCGAGCGCGAGGCCCGCGATCCGCGCGTCTTGCTCGGATGCGCCTTCCTTGGCGTCGATCATCAACACGATCGCGTCGCTGCGCTCGATCGCGTTGACCGCTTGCAGGACTGCCAACATCTCGAGGCCGCGCTCGACCGAGCGCTTGCGCCGAATGCCGGCGGTGTCGACCAAGATCAGCGGCGTGCCGCCGTCGAGATCGTAGAGCGCGTCGACGGCATCGACCGTGGTGCCGGGTCGATCGTCGACGAGCAGGCGCGCTTGTCCGAGCAAGCGGTTGACGAGCGACGACTTGCCCGCGTTCGGACGGCCGACGATCGCGACGCGCGGCAAGCGCCCCTCGCCTGGCTCTTCGGGCTCCTCGTGCTGAGGCAACGCTGCGGCCAGCGCCTCCTCGAGGTCGCCTACGCCGGTGCCGTGC
>JAYUYY010000420.1:0-13842 GCA_043752225.1 Sandaracinaceae bacterium
GGCGACGCGCACCGCGAGCGGCGGCAACGCGGGATGCGGTGCGGGTGTGCCGAGCAACGCCGCATCGATGCCGAAGAACGCCGCAGTGCGCAGGACGGCGCCGATGTTGTACGGATTGCGCACGCGATCGAACGCGATCGCGACGCCGCGCTTGCGCAGCAGCAGCTCGCCGAGCGCTTGTGGCGGCATGAAGCGACGCGGCCGGGTCTGCACCAGCAAGCCTTCATGCTGATCGGAGCTCGCGAGATGCGACAGCTCGTTTTCGGGCATCACGTCGCAGGCGATGCCGTCGGCCGTTGCGCGTTCGATCAGATCGGAGATCTCGCTGCGCAGGTCGGGGACGAAGACGATCCGCATCACCTCGTCCAGGCGGCGCTCGATCACCGCGATGCCGGCGCGAAACCCGTAGACCAAATCCGAGGCTTGCTCGCGCGGGGGCGGGCGCAGCTCGTGACCCTTGGCATCGCTGCGCGCGGGCCGCAGGTTGCTGGGCTTGCCCGCCTTGCTCTCGGAGCTCGCGCGCATCGGGGTGCTGAAGCGGCTCTCGCGATTGCCGCGGTCGGTCCGGCGGGTCATCCCGGCATGCTACCGCTTCGGCGTCCGCCGGATTTGCCTTAAAAGGTGAGCTCGACCGACACGGGCGCGTGATCCGAGACGGCGTCGAAGAAATCAGGGTGCCGCGCGAGCACTTCCTCGCGCAGGCCTTCGATCTCGAGGGGCGCCGCGGTCGTCGGTGTCAGCGCACCGCACAGCAGTACGTGATCGACATTCGCACCCCAGACGGTCGACACCTCCGGCCCCGCCTCCAGACGCGCGGTCACGGCGGTGCACGTTCCGTCTGCGACCAGCGCTGCGTAGGGGGATGGCTGACCCTCTACAGTGGATAGCGAAAACAGGTCATTGAAGTCGCCGAGCGCCAGGACCGCTTCGTCTGCACGCTCTTGCATCAAGTACGCGTGCAGCGCGCGGCCGAGCCGTTCGCGCGTGCGCCAGCTCGCGAGGTCGTCGCCGGCCTTCGCATGCACCACGATGACGAACAGGCGCGCTCCTGAGGGCGTGCTCAGCTCGACCTCGAGCGGTGGGCGACCGGCATCGGCCAGGCCGTCATAGCCTTCGAGCACGTGCGAGCGCTCGAGCTCCAAGCGCGTGGTGTCGTAGACGAGCGCGACTTGCTGGCGTTGCGCGTAGCTCGAGATCACGACCGCGTGCGAAGGCCAGCTCGCGACCAGCGCCTCGAGCTTGCTGGGTGCGGCGATCTCTTGCAGTCCGGCGAGCTGCGGCCCGAACGACTTCAACGTTTCCGCCGCGAGCTCGAGCTGGCGTGCGTCATCGAAGGGGCCTTCACGCGGATCGCCGAGCCACTCGATGTTCCAGGTGAGCGCGCGAATTCGCAGCGCCTCGGCGGCGCTCTGGTCTGCTCGATCTTGGCCCGCGCCCGCGTGGGCGTGATCCGCAACCGAACCGGCAATATCGGGCTCGGGCATGCACGCCGACAGAAACGAGCCTGCAAGGATGCACAGCAAGCAAGGCGTGGGCTTCATGCGCCGCTATCGCCCTTGCGTGCTTGTGGTTGTGCGAGGGGGGCATGCGAGCTGGGCGCGCGGGCCGTGTTCGTGCGAAGGTCCGCCGCGAAAGCCATGACCCACGACCGCAAGCTCGACATCGTTCTCTATGGAGCCACCGGATTCACCGGCGGTTTGGTCGCGGAGTATTTGGCCGCGACGTCCGAGCGCACGCCGCTGCGCTGGGCGCTCGCCGGTCGCTCGCGCGAGAAGCTCGAGGCCGTGCGCAGCAGCCTGCGTTTGCCCGAAGGCTCGCCGCGCATGCCGGAGCTGATCGTGGCCGAGGCGAGCGATGCGGTATCGCTCGTACGCATGGTCGAGCAGACGCGGGTCGTGATCACGACCGTCGGCCCGTATGCGAGGTACGGCGAGCCACTGTTGAAAGCGTGCGCGGAGTCGGGCACCGACTATGTGGATCTCACCGGTGAGCCCAACTTCGTCGGCCACATGATCGAGCGCTACCACGCGCGCGCGGCAAGCACCGGCGCGCGGATCGTCAACTCGTGCGGCTTCGATTCGATCCCGCACGACCTCGGCGCGTACTTCACGCTGCAAGCGCTGCGCGAGCGCATGACGATCGAGGAGCGGCAGCAAGCCGCGGTGACGATCGAAGGCTTCGTGCGCGCGAAGGGCAGCTTCTCGGGTGGCACGTGGCACTCGGTGCTCGAGATCATGCCGCACATGCGCGAGCACGCCGCCGACGTGAGGCGCCGCAGAGCGGAGCGCACGCAGTCCGTGCGCCGCTGCGAGCAGCTCAAGCCCAAGCTCGGATATCGCAAGGATCTCGGCTTCTGGGCGCTGCCGATGCCGACGATCGATCCCGAGGTCGTCGTGCGTTCCGCAGAGATGCTGCCCGAGTACGGTCCCGACTTTCGCTACGGCCATTACATGGGCTTGAAGCGCGGCGTCGAGGTCGCGGGCGTGGTGGTCGGCGTCGGCGCGGTGTTCGCGCTCGCGCAGCTCGGGCCGACACGCGCGCTGCTCAAGAAGGTCAAAGATCCCGGCGAAGGCCCGGATGCCGAGACGCGCAAGAAGAGCTACTTCCGCGTGATCTTTCAGGGCAAAGGCGCGCACCAAGAGGTCGCGTGCGAAGTGCGCGGCGGCGATCCCGGCTATGGCGAGACCGCGAAGATGCTCGCCGAGTCCGCGCTGTGCCTCGCGTTCGATCGCGATCGCTTGCCCAAGCACGCTGGCGTGATCACCCCGGTCGCCGCGATGGGCAACCCGCTGATCGAGCGCCTACAAGCCGCTGGCATCTCTTTCCGCGTCACCAACTAAAGGCTGGATTCGCGTTCGATTTGGACGCGATACCGGCTTACGTCCTCGGAAAAATCCTCACAATACAGGAAGTATTGCTCCGGTTTTTCCTGCGGGCGCGCTCGCTCTCGCGTCTAAATCGAACGCGAATCATAGGAGCTGTACGCCTGCGCCGGGCGAGGCGATCAACGTGCGCAGCACGCCGTCGGCTTTCGCGAGCGCGGCGGCGACGCGTTCGTGATCGCTCACGTGGCAGAGCGCTTTGACATGCGGGCCCGCGTCGGCGGTGGCCCAGACCGGAATGCCTTGATCGCGCAGCGCACGCACGCAATCGAGCGCAGCCAGCGTCGCGGGGCGGAAGTAGAGCACGTAGGGCGCAGCTGCCATGCCGCAGGCGTGCATGCTGAGTGTGCTCTGCTCCATCGCAATCCCGACGCGCGGAAGATCTTTGGCGAGGATGCCCTCGCGAACCTCATTGGCCAATCGAGGTGAGAGCTCGACCCAGCTCTTATAGTAAGGCGACGTTCGCTCGGTATGGATCATCCCATTGGTAGATCCGACAGCCTTGCGTCCCTCGCTCGTGACCGCGACCACGATACGCAGATCCCAGTGATCGGGAGCCGCGAGCGACTTGGCAGCGAGCGTATCGTCGCCGGGCGTGCCGAGCGGCAGCTCGACGTATCCGCCGATGGCCGAGCGCGCAGCGGAGACTGAAGCGGCGCGCGCCATCGAGCTGATCACCGCGCGTTCGAACGGCAGGCCCGCCGCAGCGCGCGCCGCAGCCGCCAGCGCGCAAAAGCCGGACGCGCTCGAAGCCAAGCCCGAGGCCGTGGGGAAATCGTTCTTGCTCTCGACCTCGGCGTACCGCGCGAGGTCCGCCTGCTTGCGGATGCGATCGAGCATCTTCGTGACGCGCGCGGTCTCGATCGGCTCCGCAGGCTTGCCGCCGAGCAGGAAGCGATCCTCTTTGAGGTCCTCGCGAAAGCTCACGCGCGTGTGCGTGAGCAGCGGGTCGAGCGTCATCGAGACGCTGGGGACGGCCGGCAGGTTGAGCGCTTCGTCGGCTTTGCCCCAGTACTTCGCGAGCGCGATGTTCGCCCGCGCGATCGCACGCGCTTCTCGTTTCATGATCGCGGTCATAACACGGCTCGCAGCTCGTTAGCGCTGCGTCGCGGCGGCCGCGAAGCCGAGCAGCACCGCCGCGATTCCGATCGCGATCGCCAAGAACGCGAGCGCGCCGAGATAGAACGGGGTGAGCACCCACGGACGCTGTGCACGCGTCAGCGAGCCGTGGTGATCGAACGAGCGCCAGTACCAGCCGCGCACCGCTTTGCCGTTCGCACGCAGCGCCCAGCCGAGCAGCGCGAAGTAGAGCAGCTCGAGCGGAACGCCGATCGCCGCGGCCGACAACATCACGACCTGGCCGGCCGTCACGAGGTCATAGGAGGGGACGACGCCGAGCGACGCATACGCGCCGATGAGAACCAGGAGCCCGATCACCCAAAGTGCTTCCTGCATGGCTGCGCGATCGACGCTTAGGTTAGCAAAGCAGCGGGTTCGCCGCTGCGGACTCGGAGCAAGTTAATCGACACCACCGACCACGCGAGCGCGCCGAGACCGCCTGTTAGAAAGAGCGCATCGATCCCAACATGGTCGACGGCAAAGCCACCGAGCGTGGTCGAAAGCGCGCCGCCGATGCTGCTGCCGACCATCACGACGGTCGACTGCGCGGTCGAACGCAAGCGCGCCGGCACGATGCGCTCGACATGCAACGCGGTGCCGACCCCGAGCCCCATCACGACCAGCGCGTGCAGCGCTTGGACTGGATACGCCAGGGCGAGCGTGGGCACGAGCGCGCACACCGTCCAACGCACTCCGCCGCCGAACGCCGCGAGTAGCATCACGCGGGTCACACCGAAGCGCGCGAACAGCCGACCCGAGGCGAAGATCAGCGGCACCTCGAGCAACAGCATGCAGATCCACATGTGACTCAAATCGGTCATGCTTCCGCCGCGCGAGCGCACGTAGAGCGGGAAGAGCAACATCGGCCCGTGCAGGAAGAACTGAATCCCGGTGTTGAAGATCAAGACGCGCACGAACGCCGGCGTCGCGAACAGCGCCGCGACGTCTCCGCGCTCGGACTTGAGCGCGAGCCCGCCCGTCCTCGGCAGCGCGAGCGCCGCCAGCGCACCGAGCAGCGCGAGCACCGACGCGGCGTAGAACATCAACGGTAAGCCGGGCTCGGACGGACCGCCGCTGACGACTGTAAGGCCGAGCCGACCTTGCAAGCGGTGCAAGAGCGGCGGCATCGCGACCACCGTCATGAAGTACCCGATCGTGCCCCAGACCCGCACGCGACCGAACTGGCTGGGCTCGGCGAGGGTTGCGAACGACACCGAGGTCGACATCGGGAAGAGCGCGGACATGAACAGCGCGAGCAGCATCGTCGCGAGCACGGTCGGCGCGAGACCTTGCGCATGGCTGAGCGCCGCAAACCCGAGCGCAGTGCCGAGCCCGAGCAGCACCAGCACCGACACGCGCGAGCCGGTGCGATCGGCGACTTGCCCCCAAGCCGGCTGCGCGATCAGACCGACCAGCGGCGGGATCGCGATCACGATGCCGACCTGCGTGCTGGTCAGCCCGACGTTCTCGCGCAGGAAGAGCGCGAAGTACGGGAAGAACACGCCGAGCGCGGCGGTCGCGAAAAACCAGTGCGTGCACAAGAGCGCGAACGCGCGCGTATGCGATCCGCTCGGTGCCAAGGGCGAGGTTTGTGCACTGCGATTCGATCACGGTCAAATGCGGGCACGAGGTTTTGGGGAGATTGACGCTCGCCGGCGAACGCGCCAGGAATCGCGGCTATGAAGACATCGCTTGTGGGAATGTGCGTGTGTGTGTTGCTCGGGCTTGGCTGCGGCGATGACGACGAGAACCGCGTCGCCGACGCGAGCTCGGAGCCCGATACGGATGCAGGCGACGGCGATGCAGGGGGGGACGCTGGCGGCGACGCTGCGGTCGTGTTGCCCGATCTCGAGGAGACCTGGACCGCGATCGAGCCCGGTGGCGAGACGACCTGCGCGCGCGGCGATGACTTTCGGTTTTTCGTGCGCGGCGGCACCGTGAACAAGCTGGCGATCGTGTTCGATGGCGGTGGCGCGTGCTGGGACGCGACGACCTGCGGCTTGGCCGATGCGATCTTCTCGCCCACGGCGGACGAAGAGCTGCCCGAGCCGGGCGACGGCATCGGTGACAAGACCAATCCGGAGAACCCCTTCAAGGATTGGTACCATGTGTTTATCCCATACTGCACCGGCGACATTCATTGGGGCGACAGCGTCATGACCTATCAACCCGAAGGCGACGGCGACCCGATCACGATCCAACACAAAGGTCGCGTGAACACGCAAGCGGTGCTCGACTGGGTCTACGAGCGCTTCGAGCAGCCCGAGACGATCTTCGTGACGGGCGTGAGCGCGGGTGCGTACGGCTCGATCGGCTGGGCTCCGCACATCATCGAGCACTATCCGAACAGCTACGTCGTGCAGCTCGGCGACAGCGGCGCGGGCGTGATCACCGACACGTTCTTCGAAGACAGCTTCCCGAGCTGGAACGCCGACGCGCTGATCCCCGATTGGATCGAAGGCCTCGACGTGCCGCTCACGGAGCTCAAGCTCGAAAACCTCTACATCGAGCTCGCCAACTACTACCCGAACAGCTTCTTCAGCCAGTTCAACACCGACAACGACGAGAACCAGCGCTTCTACTACACCGCGATGGGCGGGCTCGATGAAGACTGGTCACCCAAGATGCACGAGAAGATCGACGCGATCATCGAAGGCGCGCCAACCTTCCGCTCGTACATCGCAGGCGGCATCCAGCACGTCGTGCTGCCGTATCCCGAGTTCTACACGTACACCGTCGGCGAGACGCGTCTGCGCGATTGGGTCGCCGACATCGCCAACGGCGAGCCGGTCGAAAACGTCCAATGCACCGACTGCGCCGACGCGGGTATTTATGAAGAGTAATTCGCGGTGATCAGCGGCGAGCAGCTTTGATCAGATCGCCAATTCTTGTGACCACTTCGGCGTCCATATAGTCGGAGTGGCCTTTGCCGAGCATCAAGTAGTTGGCGTGCGTGAAGCCGAGATCGCAGTTGGGCCAGTAGGTCTCGTTGTTATTGCCGACCATCGAGGCAAGCTCAGCGCCGCAGCCGTGGCTTGCGGGCGTGCCGCCTTGGTTGATCACGGGACCGATGTCGGTCTCGGCCGCGCTGCTGATGACGGAGATGCGCGACGCGCACGCGGGGGCCATGCCGCTGCCGCTCTCGAGCATTGCGCCGACGACCTTGTCTTCGACGGCGGCGCTGCATGCGAAGTTGGTCGAGTACATCGCGCCCCACGAATGGCCCGATACCCACATGCCGCGAATGTCGAAGTCGGCGAAGGTCGAGTAGACCCAATCGATGACCTCCATAATGTGTGGAAGGTCTGCGCCACCATCACCGTTGCCCCACTGCGATCCAATCGCCTTGGGCGCGGCGGTGATGAAGTTGTGCGAGTCGACCAGGTTGTTCGCGGAGAAATACGCGACCTGATATACTTTCAAATCCTCAGTAGGCATCGTGCCATGCAGGTTGAGGATGAAAGTCACGGGCGCGCCCTTATGCTTATTGCAAGGGTACGCGACGTGAACACCGCGGCCGCCGATCGTGACGTTGGTGGTGGTGAGGCCGAACAAAGACGGATTGGGCCCGCACGGAACGCCAGGTGCCGCGACGATCGGCCCGCTCGGGTCGCCGTCCTCGGGTCCCGCGGGCGGAGGCGCAGTCGTGCCGGCCACCGGGGGAGCCATCGTGCCGGCTACCGGAGGCGCCATGTCGCCCGCGACGGGCGGTGCCATCGTGCCCGCGATCGGCGGTGCCATCGTGCCGGCCAGCGGTGGAGCCATCGCGCCGGCCAGCGGGGGAGCCATCGTGCCCGCGACGACGCTGCCGCCGGTCGGAAGGCCGGTCATCCCCGCGGCACCGTTGATACCGGAGACCGGCATGCTCGTCCCAGAGGAGGAGGCCGCGCCCAGGTTGCTCTCGGCTTTGCCGGTCTCCGCGCCGCAGCCGATCGCACAGCCCACCGCGCAGCAGAGAAGCGCGCGCAAGATGTTGTTCTGTCTCATGTTTTCCGCCTCTGTGGAGCGCGCAAGCGCGCGTGCTCTTCGTCACCTACGTGGGTGATGGCTCGCCTACGTACGCGTACGTTGAGCAAGGCGCGTGCCTGTTCGCTTTTTGCACTAAAGGCGTGTGTGTCTCGGGCGGCTCAGCCGTTGTCTCGCTTTGGGCCGGAAACGCGTCGCGCCGTGTCAGGGAGCGGAGTCCCCGGCACGGCGCGAATCACATTGGATCAAACGCGAACCCGCGCGGTATCAACAGCATGGATTGGCGGTATCAGCGGATGCGGCTCAGCTGCACGAGCCTTCGCCGCACGAGCCCTCGCCGCCTGCAGCCGGAGCGGGCGCGGCTTCTTCGTGGCTCTTGCCGCTGCACGAGCCCTCGCCTTTGCAGCTGCCTTCGCCGCCGCATGAGCCTTCGCCTGAAGCCGCGGCTTCACCGCCCGCGGTGCTGTCTGCGGAAGGCGACTCGGGATCGCTGTTGCCGCAACCCGAGGCCACGGCCACGCCGAACGCCGCTGCCGCCATCGTCATCAACGCGCTTTTCAATGCTGGGTTCATCGAGCTCATCTCCTGTTGCGGGCTGCGAATCGCTCGCCCGCGTGTCTTGCCGTGGCTGTTACCGAGGCTTGCGCCCGCTGTTACGTCCGCGATGCGCTTTTCCGGTACGCGGCGGCAGATCGTTTGGATCCATTTTTACGGCTGGCGATGCCAGCGCAGCTCGCGTGCACGCGCGGCGCGCTTGACCGACAGCTCAACGCCGATCGCATCGAGGTCATACGCGTTTGCTACTGCGAGCATGGTGCCCACACCGCAAAACGGATCGATCACCGTACGACACGGCGTATGAGCGATCAGAAACTGCGCGGTCGCTTCGCACGCCGCGATCCCCATCGCGCGCGCCCAGGTCATCGCGCCGAGCTGCGGCAGCACGTCTGCGCTCGATTGCTCGTTCGCAAGTCGCAGCTCGCGCGAAAAACATAGGAGGTGCGCATACGCAGGTCGGCCGAACGTGGTTTTGCCCGCAGGCGCGCGGCACACGATCTTGTGCCAGAGCAGGCTCATCCCCGCGCGCTCTGCGCCCTGCTGGATCAAGAAGCCCTTGTCGATCCACGCGCCTTCACGCTTCACGTCGGTCTGAAAGAAGATCGCAACCGCGCTCGGATGCGTGACCGAGCACGCGAGCGCTGCGGTGTCGACGAACCAGCTGCGCCAGGCCGCGAAGTCGAGCCGCATCTCCGAGCTGTCGGGCAGCGAAGTCACGATCGCGTGATCGTTCGCGAGTGGTGCAGACTCGAAAGCACGTAACCACGCGACGCCGTCGGTTTGATGGACGACGCGCGTAGCTACGCGATTAGAGACACGTATGGACGCGGGCGTCATGCCGCGCAGCCTACCCCAGGCGGCGCAAGCTGCGTGGCTACTGCACGCTCTGAAACAGCTCGAGGAATTCATCGCGCGCCGTGTCGCGCGAGGCTTGCGACGTGAACACGTCTTCGAGCGTCGGGAGCACGCTCTCGGTGACATACGGGCTCATGCGCAACACCTCGGCCCACGCCGCGATCGCGATCGCCCACTGCGTATCCTCACTCGCGTCTGCGAAGCTCGCGACCACCGCGTCGCTCGCGAAGCCTTGCGCGACCTCGAAGGCTGAATCGCTCGCGCTCGCACTCGGCTCTTTGTAGCGAACGCTCACGCGCACCAAATCGCCGGCTTCGACCGCGCGCTCGTCGGTCACGGGCTCGATGGCCTGCTCGGACGCGCCTGCAATCACCGGCACTTGTCCTCCCACAAGCACGAGCTCATAGAGCGCGGTCACGCGCATGCCGGCGCCGACCTCGCCCGCATCGATCGCATCGTCGCGGAAATCGTTGTCTGCGATCGCGCGGTTCTCGTAGCCGAGCAAGCGGTACGCCAGTACGCGGTCGGCGTTCATCTCGACTTGGATCTTCATGTCCTTGGCAATGTGCGAGATCGTCGAGAGCAGCTTCTCCTCGGCATAGCGATCGGCCGAGACGTTGTCGGCGAGCACCGCGTAGATGCCATTGCCGGCGTTGCTGATGCCTTCCATCACGGCGTCATTGACGCCGCGACCGAAGCCGAGCGCGGTCAGCGTGATGCCAGTCGCGCGATTCTCGGTGACCAGCTCGACCAGCTCCTCGACGCTCGAGACGCCGACGTTGAAGTCGCCATCGGTGCAAAACACGATGTGGTTGATGCCGCCTTCGACGAAGCCTGCATTCGCTTGCGCGTACGCGAGCTGAATGCCGCCTTCGCCATTGGTCGAGCCGCCGGCGGTCAAGCCGTCGATCGCTTCCGCGATGTACTCGCGATCGCCGACCGCGTGCGGCGCGACGCGGACCATCGCGCCCGACGCGTACGTCACGATCGAAAGCGTGTCGGTCGGCTTGAGCACGTCGAGCGCGCGCGTGAGCAAGCGCTGCACGACCGGCATCTTCTCGGGATCGTTCATGCTGCCCGACGCATCGACCAAGAACACGATGTTCGCGGGCTTGTCGCTTACAGGCGGCTGCTCGCCTTGAATGCCGACGCGCAGCATCAGCGTGTCGCGACCGAGCACGCTGGGCGCCGCTTCGATCGCGATCGCGAACGGATGCTCGGAGTCCTCGGCCGGGCCCTCATCGTCATAATCAAAGTAGTTAACGAAATCCTCGATGCGCACTTGCGAGGCCGACATGCGAACACCGTCGCGCGCGTGGAGTCGAAAGAGGTCGTAGCTCGCGGTGTCGACATCGGCTGCGAAGGTCGAGAACGGATCGACCAGCGCTCGAACGAACGGGTTGATGGTCAGGACCGGTGCAGCATCGGGATCGAACAGCGCGCCGCCCGTGAGAGGGTCGAAGCCAACACCTGCATCGTATGCGCTGCTGTCTCCATCGCCGTCTCCGTCCCCATCGCCGTCCCCGTCTCCGTCCCCATCGCCCGTTGCGGCGCCGCCATCGGCAGCTTCCCAGGGCCCGCCATCTTGCATCGGATGGTCTTCGCCCGAGGCGTGCTCGAAGGGCGGCTCGAGGCCGGGTGCCAGAGCGCCGCCGCCTGACCCCGATTCGGTGCAGGCGAGCAGAAGGACCGCGCTGAGCGCGAGCCGTGAGGCGCGGCCAAGGCCGGGATTTTCGTATACAAATTTCATGATGAAGTCCTCCGCGAGACGGGTTCGCCGCTCACATTGCGGAAGACTGAGCGCGCGATCTAGACGCGTGAAGACAAGTCCGTATACGCTGCCTGTATACGTCCGGACCGAGTCATTTGGCTCTTTACACCGTCTTCTTCGCCGGCTCGACAACCGTGTTGAATCCAACGAGAATACGGCACCGATGGCTACTCCAGTACCCGAGCCCGTGAGCACCGCCGCGCCGGACGTATACTCGTTCCTCGATTATCGGGCCTACCTGCGCGCCTATTACGAGCAGCGCAAGCAGGTCGGCAAGCTCTCGTTTCGCAGCTTCTCGCAGCGCGCTGGGCTCGGCTCGCCGAACTACTTGAAGCTGGTCATGGATGGCGAGCGCAACCTGAGCGCGGACATGGCGGTGCGGTTCGCGCGCGCGTGCGGCTTGAGCGGAGATGCCGAGCGCTACTTCCAGCGCATCGTCGACTTCAACCAGGCGCGCACCGTCGATGAGCGCACGCTTTCGTATCGCAAGCTCTGTCGCGAGCGCAGGTTTCGCGAGCGCCACGAGCAGGGCCCCGCGCAAGATCTCTATCATTCGCGTTGGTATCTACCTGCGATCCGCGAGCTAGCCGCGAGCGTGGACTTCAAGCCTGACGCGGAGTGGATCGCAGCGAAGCTCTTGCCGCCGATCAGCACGCGCGAAGCACAGCTCGCGCTCGACACGCTGCTCGAGCTCGGTCTCTTGAAGCGCGACGGCGAGCAGATCACGCGCACCGACGCGACCGTCACGACGGGTCCGGAGATGCGCTCGCTGCACTTGATGAGCTTTCACCGCACGATGATCGAGCACGCGAAGAGCTCGATCGATCGGGTGCCGGCGGCCCAGCGCGATATTTCCTCGCTAACGCTGTGCTTGGGCGAGGGCGGGCTTGACCGGATCAAGCGCGCCGTGCAGCGTTTTCGCCGCGAGTTGCTCGAGATCGAACAGCTCGAAGCCGAGCCGAAGCAAGTCGTGCAGGTTAACTTTCAGGTCTTTCCACTTAGCGCTGGCGACGGCGCGCTCGATGCAAGCTCTGTGGATCACACAGCAGGGGATCACACACTATGAAGCGCTCCTTAACTTGTTTGCTCCTCGCACTTTGGCTCACGGCATCCGTCAGCGCGTGCGTCGGCACGGAGTCCGGCAATCCGGATAACAGCCCGCGATACGACGGCGGCATCCCGGGTGATGGAGACGGCGATGGAGACGGCGATGGAGACGGCGATGGAGACGGCGATGGAGATGGAGACGTCGGCTCGGATGCGAGCGTCGGAGACGGCGATGGAGACGGCGATGGAGACGGCGATGGAGACGGCGACGACTCCGGTATCGAGCTCGACGACGACGCCGGCCTGCTCACCGAATGAGCGCCTGGCGCCATCGCGCATGAATTCCCGCGCAGCGGCGCGCTGTTACCGTTGCGTATTGCGGCCGCTCCGATCGCCCTGCAACAGGCCGGAAAGCTGTGTTAGAAACCGCGCCATGCCCCGCAAGAAAAACGAATCCGGCGAATCCAAAGGCCCCAACAAGACCGCCTACGTCTTGAGCATGCCCGACCTCTCCGCCAAAGAGCTCTCCGCCACGGCGAAGACCGAAGGCATCGACATCAGCGAAGCGTACGTCTACACGATTCGCTCTGCCGCCAAGCGCAAGCAGGGCGCGCCCAAGGGCAAGCCCGGCCGCCCCAAAGCGTCGACCTCTTCGAGCAGCGGCTCTGCAAAGGCCAGCGGTGCCGAAGCCGAAGTCATGCGCCTCGTCATCGAGTACGGCGCACCCGCAGTGCGCGACCTCGTTCAGCGCGTCACCGAACGCCTCAGCAAACTCGTCTGATTCGCGTTCGTAGCGCTCGGTTGCCGCGCAAAAGTTAGTCGCATCACGCATCTGCTCACGCAGATGCCCGATGTGGCGCGCGATGGCATCCGAGCCCCTTCATTCCGCGCGCCTCCTCGACCAATTCCGTTCGGCGCTGCGCGTTCGCCACCGCAGCCCACGGACCGAGGAGGCGTACGTCTATTGGGTTCGCCGTTTCCTCGAGATCCACCCCACGCGCCACCCGCACGATCTCGGCCGCGCCGAAATCTCCCAGTTCCTCAGCACTCTCGCCAGCGTTGACCACGTCAGCGCCTCCACGCAGGTCCAAGCCCTCAGCGCGCTCGTCTTCCTCTACAAACACGTCCTGAGAGTCCCCTTCGAGTGGCTCGACGGTCTCGAACGCGCTCGCAAGCCCATACGCCTACCGATCGTCCTTTCGCGCCGCGAAGTCGCCGCCGTTCTTGCCGAGCTCGCTCGCGTCCAGGGCCCCTACTGGATCCTCGCGTCGCTGCTCTACGGCTCTGGCCTGCGCCTGCTCGAAGCCTGCCAGCTCCGAATCAAAGACCTCGACCTCGACCGCCACGAGCTGACTGTAAGGTCCGGCAAAGGCAACAAAGATCGGCGCACAATGATCGCGCAGCACCTCATACAACCCTTACAAGATCACCTTCGTCACCGCTTCTATCTGCACGAACAAGATCTCACTTCAAATCAAGGTTCAGTAGCCTTACCCAACGCCCTTGACCGCAAGCTCTCCTCCGCCTCCACTGACTGGGCCTGGCAGCAGGGCGATTGCATCAAAAACTCTATGATTTCGATCGCTTGGAGAGCGCTCTGGCGGCAGGTCTTGTGATGTGATCGTCTCCGGCTGCGCCGAGTGG